>NZ_JBFTNV010000018.1:0-127908 GCF_056397645.1 Rhizobium sp. 05L429
GCCTGTGGATATAACCCGTTTGGGGGATGCTGAACGCGAAAATCGCTACTGTTGTCACTTTGATACAGCTTCTACCTGTAGTGGAATGAGAATCTAATAGGCCCCTAAAAATCGACAGATAGAAGAATAGAATTTTATCTATCCAATTTTTTGACGTGCCCGTCAATTAGTTACGTAAATTAGTCATAACGCAACTTCGCGTCGCAGCGGAGCGTCTCGTTGCGATTTGTTAAGTTCACTAGCACAGTGTGATTACATCAATTGCTTGAGTKGGGGAGACACAATGGCAGCGCGTATGTTTTCCAGTGGCGTAACATCGCTCATTATCCTTTCGGCGCTCGCTTCACCGTCCTTTGCGGGTGGTCTGGAGCGCGGCGGCTATAATATCGATCAGTTGTTCGATACCTCGCCCTTCTCGTTTCAATCAGGCATTATATATGTCACGCCCCAGCGCAAGCTGAAGAACGCGCGCGACACGGATACCTCGGTATCTCCAGGGGGTGGCAATCTGAACAACCGTTCGAGCACCGCCGACGATACCGCAAATTACACCGTTCCTTATATTGGCTTCAAGGCCGGTTTCGGCGATGCGATCGACTGCCTTGTCGACTATTCCGAGCCATTTGGCGGGCATTCCAATCCCGGTCTGAACTGGGCTGGCGCCAATAACAATATCGAGACGGAGATCAATACCCGCAACTATGGTGGCACCTGCTCCTATCGTTTCGATGTCGGCCCCGGCCAGCTTCGTGTCATCGGCGGTGCCTTCTATCAGGAAGTCGACGGCTTCAAGGAGCGTCTGGTTTCGACGGTTCCGCTTCTGCTCGGCACGGGCAATGGCATCGGTCGCCTCGATCTTGAAGACAATGGCTGGGGCTGGCGCGCCGGTCTTGCCTATGAGATCCCGGAATATGCGATGCGCGCGAGCCTCGTCTACAACAGCCGCGTAAAGTACGACAACCTGACGGGTACGGTGGATCTCACGCAGGTTACTGCACCCTTTGCGCCGCTGAATGCCGCTCCCTATGGAAGGGTGACGCCCGTCTTCGGTTCCGCCGAAGCGCCGGATTCGCTCGAACTGAAATTGCAGAGCGGTATCGCTCCGGATTGGCTCGCTTTCGGTTCGGTCAAGTGGACGAACTGGAGCGTCCTTCAGTCTGTGCCTTTCTGCCCGACATCGACGAAGGGCCTGGTCGCCTGCACCTCCGGAGGGAGGACGGAACTGACCTCGCTCGACCTTCTCTATCGTGATGGCTGGACCATCACCGGTGGTGTCGGCCACAAATTCAATGATCAATGGGCAGGCGCTGTCAGCCTGACATGGGACCGCGGCACTAGCCAGGGCTATGGCTCTCAGACCGATAGCTGGACGCTTGGCGTCGGTGCTGCCTTCACGCCGACAGAACATATCGAGTGGCGCGTCGCCGGTGCCGTTGGCGTCCTGACGAGTGGTTCGTCTGGCGTCGTGACACAGAATGGCGTCACGTTTGGAGATGATGTCTCCTATTCCTTTGGCAACGATCTGGTTGCTGCACTATCGACCAGCATAAAGGTCAAGTTTTAATTCCCTGATTTGAAGAATTGACTAGCCCGGCACTGCCGGGCTCTTCTTTGTTTGACGCCATTAATCATTCCATCTTCTCGTCTCGTTTTGTGACGATTCRGCAACACTTTTTTACAACGGTTCGCGTATGGTGTCGGTGGGGCGAATTTGTCCATTTCCCGCCACAAAGAGAGCGCAGCGCTATTAGCGGGCGAGGAAATGACAAGCGTAGGGTGTGCGTAAGCAGTAGCATGGGTCGAATTTTTTCCGCTAATGCCAGACATCGCGATAGCGCGGGCGAGAAGCCAGCGGCAGCAGCTGTTTTGCTTTCCGCCAAAGGCATTTCCGGCCGGAAACACGCCCCTTCGTCAGTGTTGCAGATTCACGTCTTTCCATCATTTTCAGTCCTCCGGCATGAAGCTTCGTTCTTCAGGGAAGGGTGCGATACCGGTTTGGTCACATTTGCTGTTTACGAAGACGATAAAGGCGGACGGGTGGAGACTTGGATCGCAAAGGGAGTACCGCAGGCATCACATGCGGACCATGCCGGAAGGCGGATGGTTCACAAGGATGTGCTGGTTTTGAAAGAGGGGCATGGGGCTGGAAGCGACGCGGGTAAAGGGGCCTTGGAGCCCGCCGTGGGATCGCTCGCCTGGAAGGAATGCATCCCACGCGGGCAGAACGGCGAAAAAGGCCGCCGCCAGGCGTCTGTGATGAACGAAAGAAACCGGTAGAGATGGTAACGTCCGAGTTCAGATTGTTCAAATTCACGCTGCTTAGCATGTCGATGGCCGTTTCTCTGGCCATGGCCTGTCCGGTGCTGGCATTCGACATAAAGACGGGCGTCACGAAAGAATCGGGGCCTTTCGATCTCTTCAAATTCGGTTTCAAGGCGTACAAGAACGGTCAGAAGGAAGAGGCGGTCGAAGCCTATAAATATGCCGCCGAAAAGGGCCACACCGGTTCGCGCTGGGCGCTCGCCAACATGTATGCCGACGGCGACGGCGTGGCGCAGGATGATTTCGAAGCCTTCAAGATCTATAGCGAGATCGCACAGCAGGGCGTGGAGCCTGGTTCGGAGGATACCGGCTTCTTCATCAATGCTCTGCTGTCGCTTGCCAGCTATTACAAGCACGGCATTGCCGGCAGCCCGGTGAAGATCGATCTCAATCAGTCCCGCCAGCTCTATTTCCAGGTTGCTTCTACCTTCGGTGTTCCCGAAGCGCAGTTCCAGCTTGCGCAGATGATGCTGGCAGGCGAGGGCGGCAGCGCCAATATCAATCAGGCCAAGAAATGGCTCAATCAGGCCCGCAAGAGCGGCCACCCCGGCGCCATGTCGGTCTTCGGTAACATCCTTTTCGATGAAGGCCAGTCCGCCCGCGGCCTGGCGTTGATGACGGCGGCTCTCGACCGCTGCAAACCGAAGGATTGCAGCTGGATGCAATCGTTGCAGGAAGATGCCTTCTCCATCGCCAGCGAAGCAGATCGGCGCGCGGCCGTATCCCTGTCGCACACGATTGCGACCGGTTCGGATGACTGAGCTTTAAAGCTCAGGCAGCAAAATCGAAGTAAGCTACGACAGGCACGTGGTCGGACGGCTTTTCCCAGGCGCGCACATGCTTTTCGATCGCCGCTGACGTCATGCAGTCAGCTGCTTCCGGTGACAGCATCAGATGGTCTATGCGGATGYCGTTGTTCTTCGGCCAGGCGCCGGCCTGATAATCCCAAAAGGAATAGAGCGCTGTCGCATCCGTCGCCGAACGTACGGCRTCGACGAGGCCAAGATTTTCCAGCCGGCGGAAGGATTCGCGCGTTTGCGGCAGGAAGAGCGCATCGCTTGCCCAGACCTTGGGGTCGAAGCAATCATGCGGCTCGGGGATGACGTTGTAGTCGCCGGCGAGAATGAAAATTTCCTCGAATTCCAGACGCTCGGCCGCGAATTTGCGCAGGCGCTCCATCCAGGCGAGCTTGTAGGGGTATTTTTCCGTTTCCGGTGGGTTGCCGTTCGGAAGGTAGAGGCAGCAAACGCGCGCCACCTTGTTGYCGGGCARSGAGAAGACGGCTTCGAGRAAWCGCGCCTGCTCRTCGAGCGGATCGCCCGGCAGGYCGCGATTGACTTCSGAWGGYGAGCTCTTGGAGAGAATGGCAACGCCGTTGAAGCCCTTCTGACCATGCGTTTCGACGTGGTAGCCGAGCGCCTCGATCTCCAGCCGCGGGAAGCCTTCGTCGACCGTTTTGATTTCCTGCAGGCAGACGATGTCGGGACTGGAATCCTTCAGCCATTGCGTCAGGTTGTCGATGCGCGCCTTGACGCCGTTGATGTTCCAGGTCGCGATCTTCATGGCTTCCATCCTGCTCTMTGTCTCGAGCGTTCTTGTATCGCGCTCCGGCGCCGTCGGACAAGACACGAAACCGGCCGGAAGAAAATCTTCGGCCGGTTGGATGTGGAAAGCAGATGTTGGATCAGATTGCGAAGCTGGTGCCGCAGCCGCAGCTTGCCACTGCATTCGGATTATTGATCTGGAACGACTGGCCGAGCAGATTGTCGACGAAATCGATCTCCGAGCCGGCCATGTAGACCAGCGAGAGACTGTCGATCAGCACCTTGGCATCGTTCTTCTCGACGACAAGGTCGTCTTCTGCCGGCGCATCGACAAGGTCGAACTTGTAGGAAAAGCCGGAACAGCCGCCGCCTTCGACGGAGACGCGCAACGCGCTCTTGCCGGGATCGCTGCCGACAATGGCCGCAATACGCTTTGCCGCGGCATCGGAAAGGGTTACATTCACTTCAGTCATTTTTCCTCCTGCCGGGGTCAAGTTCCGGAGAGAATTCTTTTTCGGCGTTTGATATTCAAACGCATGATATCAAAGAAACTTATCATGTTCCCTAGGTAAAGGACAGGATCTGGCGAAGCGGACGATGAAGCGCCTCTTTGCCGTTTCTATGGGCTATAGGTATGAAGAGTGGAAAGCGGCGTCAATGGGCAAGGCTGCAACGCATTAGTGACGGTGAAGAATGAGCTTCGACAGGCATGCATTGGGTTTCGGTTATGGCGAACGGGCGGTCTATGCGGCAGATCCATGGAATTCGCGCGGACGTCTCTATGCGGAAGGCGGCAGCCCGACGCGTTCCGACTTCCAGCGTGACCGCGACCGCATCATCCATACGACGGCCTTCCGCCGGCTGAAGCATAAGACACAGGTATTCATCGCCCAGGACGGCGACCATTATCGCACACGCCTCACGCATACGATCGAGGTAGCGCAGATCGCCCGCGCGCTTGCCCGCGCCCTGAAGGCTGATGAGGATCTGGCCGAGGGCGTGGCGCTCGTCCACGATTTCGGCCACACGCCCTTTGGCCATACCGGCGAGGATGCGCTGCACGAAGAGCTGCTGCCCTATGGCGGCTTCGACCACAATGCCCAATCCTTGCGCATCGTCACCAAACTTGAGCGGCGTTATGCCGAATTCGACGGCATCAACCTGACCTGGGAAAGCCTCGAAGGTCTTGTCAAGCACAACGGTCCGCTGCTGACGGCCGATGGTGTCGGCACGCGCGGACCGGTGCCGCAGCCGATTCTCGATTATTGCGAGCTGCACGATCTGGAGCTTGAGAGCTATGCAAGCCTCGAAGCGCAGGTGGCGGCGATCGCTGACGACATCGCCTACAATACGCATGATATCGATGACGGTCTGCGCTCCGGCTATCTGAATTTCGAGATGCTGGAGGAAATTCCGTTTCTTGCCGGGCTCATGGCCGAGGTGCGGGAGCGCTACCCGCATCTGGAGCCGAGCCGTTTCACGCATGAGATCATGCGCCGACAGATCACGCGCATGGTCGAGGACGTCATCGGCGTGGCGCAGAAGCGTCTTGGGCAGTTGAACCCGCAAAGCGCCGACGATATCCGCAAGGCCGACCATGTGCTCGCGACGTTTTCGGATGAAATGTCCGAGACCGACAGGCAGATCAAGGCGATGCTCTTCAAGCGCATCTATCGCAATCCCGATATCATGCGCATTCGCGCGGGTGCTGCCCAGATCGTCAAAGACTTGTTTGGCGCTTACATGGCCAATCCCAAGGAGATGCAGAGCCATTATTGGGTCGACCATATCGCAGGCCTTTCCGACGCGCCGAAGGCCCGCCATGTCGGCGATTATCTGGCCGGCATGACGGACACCTATGCCATCAGTGCCCACAGGCGATTGTTTGACCACACTCCCGATTTGCGATAGGCAGCAGCCGCCCGGCAGCCGCCGGCGACCCTGTTGGCACAGCCTGTGCATGGAAGAATGCGATGAACCTTTTTACCGATTTTGAAGCCAGGATTAAAAACGCCCTTGAACAGCTCGAGCTGGTCAAGGAAAAGCGATCCGAGCTCGATTTCGGTCGCATTGCAGTCGAACCGCCACGTGACGCGACCCACGGCGACGTGGCAACCAATGCCGCCATGGTGCTCGCCAAGCCGCTCGGTACCAATCCGCGTGCGCTTGCCGAAATCATTATCGCCAAGCTGCAGGAAGACACCGATGTCGCCGAGGTTTCCGTCGCTGGTCCCGGCTTCATCAATATCAGGCTTTCCGTTGGCTACTGGCAGCGTGTGCTCGATGCGATGATCCGCACGGGCACGGATTACGGTCGCTCCGTGCTGGGGCAGGGCAAGAAGGTCAACGTCGAATACGTTTCGGCCAATCCGACTGGCCCGATGCATGTCGGCCACTGCCGCGGCGCCGTTGTCGGCGATGCGCTGGCAAACCTGCTGGCCTTTGCCGGCTACGATGTCGTCAAGGAATATTACATCAACGACGCCGGCTCGCAGATCGATGTGCTCGCCCGCTCCGTTTTCCTGCGCTACCGCGAAGCGCTTGGCGAGAGGATCGGCGATATCCCGTCCGGCCTGTATCCGGGTGATTATCTGGTCMCGGTCGGTGAATCGCTCGCTGCCGAATATGGCGTACGCCTGCACAACATGCCGGAAGAGCAGTGGATGCCGATCGTCAAGGATCGCGCCATTGAGATGATGATGGTGATGATCCGCGAGGATCTCGCAGCCCTCAACGTCCATCACGGCGTCTTCTTCTCTGAGCGCACCCTGCATGCCAATGGCGCGGCTGCGATCCGCACTGCCATCAACGACCTGACCTTCAAGGGCTATGTTTACAAAGGCACGCTGCCGCCACCGAAGGGCCAGTTGCCTGAGGATTGGGAGGACCGCGAACAGACGCTCTTCCGCTCGACCGAAGTCGGTGACGATATCGACCGTCCGCTCATCAAGTCGGACGGCTCCTACACCTATTTYGCCGCTGACGTTGCCTACTTCAAGAACAAGTTCGACCGCGGTTTCGACGAGATGATCTATGTGCTCGGCGCCGATCACGGTGGTTACGTGAAGCGTCTGGAGGCGGTCGCGCGTGGTGTTTCCGAAGGTAAGGCCAAGCTGACGGTGCTGCTCTKCCAGCTCGTGAAGCTGTACCGCGACGGCGAGCCGGTGAAGATGTCGAAGCGCTCGGGCGATTTTGTCACATTGCGCGATGTCGTTGAGGAGGTCGGACGTGATTCGGTCCGCTTCATGATGCTTTATCGCAAGAATTCGGAGCCTCTGGACTTCGATTTCGCGAAAGTAACGGAGCAATCCAAAGATAATCCGGTCTTTTACGTGCAGTATGCACATGCTCGCTGCATGTCCGTCTTCCRGCAGGCCAAGGAGGCCTTCCCGGACTTCGCCCCGACTCCCGAGCTTTTGGCGCAATCCGTTGCAGGCATTAGAGATTCTGCCGAATTACAGCTGATTGCCAAGGCCGCGGAATTCCCGCGCGTGGTCGAAAGTGCAGCCCAGTCTCAAGAGCCGCATCGCATCGCTTTTTACCTCTATGATCTTGCCAGCGCCTTCCACGCTCACTGGAACAAAGGTAAAGATCAGACTGAATTACGATTTGTTAACGATAAGAACCGAGAATCGAGTACTGCCAGACTTGGGCTGGTGTACGCCGTCGCGTCGGTTTTGAAGTCGGGACTTGCCATTACAGGCACTGCCGCACCGGACGAAATGCGATAACGTCACCATTTACCCACAATGCGCTGGCATTGAAGTGTTAGCGTTTTTGAGTGGGATGGGCATGGCTGATAAACGACTTGCGTATGACACGCGCGGTAAAGACGATATGTTTGCCGACGATGATCCGTTGGCTGAACTTGCTCGTATCGTCGGCTTTGAACCTCGAATTGCGGCCAATACTGTAAGCGAGCCCGAACGGCAGGAGCCGTCTCTCAATCTTGAGGACGAGCTTCTCCGCGAGTTCGAGCGTTACGATACGCCGCGTCCCCTGGCTGCTCTCGATCACCCGGCAGAGCCAACCACCCGGGAAGTMGAAACCTACGAATATGTCGAGCCGGTCCAGGACGAAGTGCCCTCGATCGGCGAAGAGCTTTCTCTGTCGGTTGCGACCGATTTCGAGACACCTGTCGTCGAGCCCGAGCTTCCGGAAGCAGTTGCCGTCGCTCCCGAGGTGGCCCCTCCGGAGCCGGTTGCACTCGATTGGGAGGCGCCTGTCGCAACCGATTGGTTGCCTGCGCCGTCCAGGCCTGTCGCTGTTTCCGCGGAACCTCCGCTTACTTTCACGGCCTATGGTGGCGCCCGCGATCTGATTGAGGAGCTTGAGCTCTCGATCGGCGGCGCTGCTCCTGTCGCGCCACCCACTCAGCCGCCGGCAAAGGCGCCTCAGTGGTCGGCCGCCAGCATTCGTCTTCCGCTTGCCAATTTTCACGCGCCGCGCCGGGAAGAGCCGGTCGTCGAGACTCCGGTTGTTGAGCCGGCTCCGGTTGAAGCCTTCACGAGCGAACCTGAATTTGTTGCAGAACAGGAATTCACGGTCGAACCCGAAGTGGTTGTGCCTGATGTAGCTGAAGAGCCTCTGCCGGTCGCGGCGGTTGAAGCTGCGGATTTCGAGCCGGTTGCGGCATCTTTCGGTTTTCCGGCGGAGATCGATCGCCACGAAGAGGTCGCCCTTCCTGAAGAGCCTGTCGCAACGCTTGATGACGTTGCTGTCTTCGAAGAGCGGGCCGAACCCGATAATGCCGGTTTCGATCTGATCGCCGCTGCAGTCGAAGGTGATGTCCATCCCGATGCGGCTCTGACGGAAGCGCTGCCGGAACCTGCCTTTGATGCGGATGCTTTCGTTCTCGACGATCTCCTGGCGGATGTCTCCCGTTATCCCGTGCCGCAGCGCCCTTCATCGCCCGTTGTGGCTGAATCTGTCGCTGCTGCACCGGAGCCTGTAGTTGCGCCGCCGGCACCGCAGGTCGCGCCGGTTCCTGCTGCTCCCGTTTTCGAGGCGCCGGTCTTCGAAGCGCCCATTTTTGAACCGCCTGTTTTCGAGACGCCTGTCTTCGAGGCGCCTGTTGCTCGCGCAGCCCTACAGCCGACGGTCATTGCGCCCGTACCGATGAGCCGTGCGACGCCCGTTCTTCGCCAGCCTGAAGCGGCGAATCCGGTCGTTCAGGCTCCGGTAGAGCCGGTTTCTCAGCCTATCGCTCCTGCTCCCGTCGTCGCGCGCCAGCCGGAACTGGAAGCTGAAGATCCGTTTGCCGGCCATGATTTCGAGCTGGATCTCGCCGGTATCGAACTTGAACTCGCCGATCTCGACTTCTCTGAGTCGCCGGCTCCGCAGTCGAAGCCGGAGCCCGTGCGTGCAGCACCTGTGGCCGCAGCACAGCCGGCGGCGCGTCCGCAGCCAGCACCGGTTTTCGTGCCGCAGCCGCAGCCTGCTCCGGTCAGCTATGCCAAGCCGGTGCGGGCGATCGAATCCACCGACGATCTGCCATTCGATCCGTCGATGATCTCCGATCCGGAAGATCGTCCCGAGACGGTCGAGGACATGCACGTTCCGACGCTGCCGCCTGTCGAGCATCCTGAGCCTGTAGCCAAGACCGCCGATTTCGATTTCGATCTCGATGCCGAGATCGCAAGCTTCTTCGAGCCTGCCAAGCGGCAGGAGAAGGCGCCTGTCGCCCCGGCTTGGGCACCCCCGGCCGCTGCTGCAACGGCAGCCGCTGTCGCCAAGCCGACAAGCTCCGCTTTCGCAGACGGGCTTGATGATTTCGAACGCGCACTGGAGGAGGATTTCCGCCGCAGTGTGCGCGAGCCGGTCGAGCGCCGCGAGAACGTTTCCGAAGTCCATATCGAATCCGCCAGCCAGACCGCGGATTTCAACCGTGCCCGCTCCATGCGTCGCCTGCTGGCCGCAGCCGCTACGCTGGTTGTTTTTGCCGGCGGCGCTTACGGTGTCTACACCTGGGTTTCCAACGGTCCAGGCCTCAGCATCGTCAGCTCCGGCGAGCCGCGTGTCATCACTGCCGATAAGGAACCGGTAAAGGTCGTTCCTGAAAATCCGGGCGGTAAGACCGTGCCGAACCAGGACAAGGCCGTTTATGACCGGGTCGCAGGTTCAGCCGAAGAGCCGAAGCAGAAGGCGCTGGTTTCCTCCGATGAGGCACCGGTCGATGTCGTCCAGCGCACGCTGACGCCTGAAGTTTCGCCCGATGACGATGAAGGCAGTGCCGATCCGGTTCTGCCGACGGCTGTCGGCGAGACGCAGGATCCGCGCCTGCTGCCCGAGCAAAACAACACTGCGGATGCCTCTGCGTCCGGTGACGATGAGACACCGTCCGTTTCGCCTCGCAAGGTCCGCACGATGATCGTCAAGCCGGACGGCACGCTCGTCGCCCGCGAAGAGACGGCGCCTGCCGATCAACCCGCAC
The DNA here is from genome assembly GCF_056397645.1 of Rhizobium sp. 05L429. Lineage (NCBI taxonomy): Bacteria > Pseudomonadati > Pseudomonadota > Alphaproteobacteria > Hyphomicrobiales > Rhizobiaceae > Rhizobium > Rhizobium sp. 05L429. The sequence continues at coordinate 10,300 of NZ_JBFTNV010000018.1, forward strand.
CGGCCAATGACGTGGCATCGGCAACGCCTGCAGCCCAGCCGGCGACGACGCCGTCTGCTGCAAGCTTCCCGGCAAACACCGGCAATCAGGTCGCCTCTGCTGCACTTCCGCCCGTCGGAACGGCGCCTGCAGCCCCGCCGGCTCAGACGACGGCCAAGGTGGCTGAGGTGAACGCCGCCAATGCAGACCAGGTCGATCCGCCGGTTCGCGCAGTGAAGACGACGCCGATCACCGATGCAGCCCCCGCTGCGACGACCGATACGGCGCCTGTCCCGACGGCCCGCCCGGCCAATCAGCCGGTCAATGTCGTCGGCACGGTAACCGAGAACGGCAATGTTCGCCCGACGGCCCAGCAGAAGCCGACGCAGGTCGCTTCTGCACCGGCAGCAGCCGCTGCCCAGCCGGCACAGCAGGCTCCGGCCGCCGCAAGTGGTGGCTATGGCATCCAGATCGCATCGTTGCCGTCAGAGGATGAGGCGAAAAAGTCGTACGCCAGCCTGTCGAAGAAGTTCGGCGGTGTGCTTGCTGGCCGCGCTTATGAAATCCGCAAGGCCGATATCGCCGGCAAGGGCACTTTCTACCGCGTCCGCATCCCGGCCGGCTCGAAGGACGAAGCTGCCGCCCTTTGCGAGCAGTATCKGTCCGCCGGTGGAAGCTGCCTCATTTCGCGCTGAGCTTTTTGGATATTYCTATCGGAGCGGCGGGCTTGCCCCGCCGTTCTTTTTTTGTGGGATCGCGCTTGACCTTGCTCGCAATTCGCGGGGCGGCCCTTATGATTCGAGTATGACCGAATCAAAAGCAATGATCCTCGGCTGCAGCGGCCTCAAGCTGACCGACGAAGAGAAGGCCTTCTACAGGGCTGAACGCCCTTGGGGCTTCATCCTCTTCGGGCGAAATATTTCCGAAGCGCAGCAGATCGGCGATCTTGTTGCCGAGCTGCGCGAATGTGTCGGCTGGCATGCGCCTGTGCTGATCGATCAGGAAGGCGGACGTGTCCAACGTATCCGTCCGCCGATCCTGCAGCATTATCCGCCTGGACAGGCGCTCGGCGATCTCTATCGCCGCGACCGCTCGCTTGGGTTGCGCGCCTCCTGGTTGATGTCACGCTTGCACGCCTTCGATCTCCAGCGGTTCGGCATCAATGTCGATTGCCTGCCGGTGCTGGACGTGCCGGTTGAAGGCAGCAGCAATGTCATCGGCAACAGAGCCTATGGCGGCGATCCCGTCACCGTAACGGAAATGGGCCGGGCAGCCGCCGAGGGATTGAAAGCCGGTGGCTTGCTTCCGGTCATGAAGCACATGCCGGGCCATGGGCGTGGCTTTGCGGATTCGCATCTGGAGCTGCCCGTTGTGACGGTGTCGCGCGAGGAGCTTGCAGCCCACGACTTCCAGCCCTTCGTTGACATGAAGGACGAGTTGATGGCGATGACCTGCCATGTCGTCTTCACGGCGATCGATCCGGATAATCCGGCGACCACTTCCCGGAAGGTGATCGATGAGGTGATCCGCACCGAGATCGGCTTCAAGGGATTGCTACTGTCAGACGACACCTCGATGAACGCKCTTTCCGGCACAATTGGCGAGCGTGCGGCGAATATCATTGCCGGTGGCTGCGATATCGTGCTGCACTGCAACGGCCATATGGACGAGATGCGCGATGTCGTGGCAAATGTTCCACCGCTGACAGGCCCCGCGCACGAGCGGGCACGAGCGGTGGAGGAAGGTTTTCCGACGCCGGATGCTGCGGACGAGGCGGCGATAAGGGCAGAATTCGACGCCATGTTTGCGATAGCTTGAGCAGAGGCAGGGTAGGGTGAACACGATCAAGAGCACGGACCGATCTCAGGCGGCGTCGACGCCGATGGACAAGCTGTGGCAGGAGAATGGCTCTGAGCGTTCCAGCCACGAGCCCGCGCTGGTCATCGATGTCGCCGGCTTCGAAGGTCCGCTCGACCTGCTGCTTTATCTTGCCCGTAATCAGAAGGTCGATCTGTCGCGTATTTCCGTTCTGGCGCTTGCCGAGCAATATCTGCAGTTCGTCGAAAGCGCGCGGCGTATCCGCATTGAGCTTGCCGCCGACTATCTCGTCATGGCAGCCTGGCTTGCTTATCTGAAGTCTCGACTGCTGATCCCGCAGCAGGTCAAGGACGATGGCCCTTCGGGCGAGGAGATGGCCGCAACGCTTGCCTTCCGCCTGAAGCGTCTGGAAGCGATGCGCCAGGTTGCCGATGGCCTCGTCAACCGCAACCGGCTCGGCCGCGATATCTTCGCCCGCGGCGCACCCGAGCATATCCCGGATCGCCAGCAGTCCGATTATGATGCAAATCTCTATGACCTGCTGAGCGCCTATGCGGCGTTGCGCCAGCGTCACGCGATCACTCAGGTGACTATCGAACGCCGCACTGTCTGGTCGCTCACCGATGCTCGTGAACTGTTGACACAACTGATCGGCGATATCGTCGACTGGACGGTCCTCGAACAATATTTGCTGCGCTATCTCGCAAGCCCTGCCGAACGCGTCACCGCTATTGCCAGCGCCTTTGCCGCCTCGTTGGAGCTGGCGCGCGAAGGCAAGCTCGAACTACGCCAGGACGGCGCCTTCCAGCCGATCTACATGCGCCGCGGCCCGAACCATGCCACCCTGCAGGTGGTCGAACAGGAGCAGTCGGATTGATCGACGCGCGAGACGAGGATTTTGAAGGCGAAGACTTGGAAGGCGAGGGCGCTTCCCGCGATCTGCAGGCCGAGATTGAAGCGGAGCGCATAGCCGAAGCGCTGGTTTTCGCCTCCGCCCAGCCGGTATCCGAAAGCTTCATCACCGAACGCCTGCCGAAGGGCTCGAATGCGCATGAGATCATGCTGCGCCTGAAGGAGCAGTACGCGCCGCGCGGCGTCAATCTCGTCCAGGTCGACAGCGCCTGGGCCTTCCGCACTGCCGCCGATCTCTCCTTCGTCATTCGCCGCGACGAGAACGAGGTTAAAAAGCTTTCCCGCGCAGCACTCGAAGTGCTGGCGATCATCGCCTATCACCAGCCGGTGACGCGCGCCGAGATCGAAGATATCAGAGGCGTCCAGACCTCCCGTGGCACACTCGACGTGCTGATGGAAGCAGGCTGGGTGCGTTTCCGCGGTCGCCGGCGCACACCTGGCCGTCCGGTCACACTTGGCACGACGCGGGACTTCCTCGACCATTTCGGCCTCGAGGAATTGCGCGACCTGCCGGGTCTCGAAGAATTGAAGGGCGCCGGCCTCCTGTCGGGCCGCATTCCCGCCAATTTCAATATTCCGTCTCCCCTGATGAACGACGAACTGACCGAGGACGAGGACCCGATCACCCAGTTGGATCTCGAGGAACTCGGACTGCTGGCCCCCGGCGGCGCTTCCGAGGAATGACGAAGCTTGGTCTTGCTTTTGCCACGCMCGCGCAAAACAATGTCAATCACGACTTTTCGATGGATGAATGACTTGTCACAAAGGCCGATACCGTGACATTAAGCTCAATCCAGAAGGATTGATGTTGGAAACCGTATCGGAAATTCTTACATCGAAGGAACATCGCAACAGGGAGTATGCGTAATGGGTTCTTTTAGCATGTGGCACTGGCTTATCGTTCTGGCCATCGTGCTGTTGTTGTTCGGTCGCGGCAAGATCCCGGAACTGATGGGCGACGTCGCCAAGGGCATCAAGAGCTTCAAGAAGGGCATGACCGACGAGGACGCGCCGGAGACGGGCAAGACCGTTGATCACAAGGCCGACGAAACGAAGTAATCACCTACGGGAAAGGGCGCAGCCCCCGCGCCGCCCGTTCAGGAGCCTTGCATGTTCGATATTGGCTGGACCGAGCTTTTGGTTATCGCGGTCGTTTTGATCGTGGTCGTCGGTCCCAAGGATTTGCCGCCGATGCTGCGCGCTTTCGGCAAGATGACTGCACGTGCCCGCAAGGTCGCGGGCGAATTTCGTGCCCAGTTCGACGAAGCGCTGCGCGAAGCCGAGCTTGACGACGTGCGCCGCACGATCAGTGACGCCCAGAGTCTGAACCCGGTCAACAGCCTGCGCGAGGCGATGAACCCGCTGCGCCAGATGGGCAACGAGATCAAGGCCGACCTGCAGAATTCGACGAAAGTCGATACGCCGGTAGAGCAGGGCGGTGGGAACAAGACGGAAGTGCCTCCTGCGGACGTGTCTGTGCCGGTGCCTTCGATGAGCTTGCCGGAGACACCACCGATCGTTCCCGCGCCTCAGCCTGTTGCGACGGTTGCCGTGACCGAAAAGCCAAAGGCCGTACGCAAGCCGCGCGTGAAGGCGGCAGACAAGGCTGCCGAGGTCGCACTGGTTGCCGCCCCGGTTGAAAAGCCGAAGCGCGCTGCGGCAACGAAGAAGCCGACCGAAGTCAAGACGCCGGCCGTAAGAAAAAAGAAGGATGAGGCATGAGCGGTGAAACAGAAGACAAGCCGCAGCCGTTGATTGAACACCTCATGGAGCTGCGCAAGCGGCTCATCTGGTCGATTGCGGCATTTTTCATTGCCTTCATCGTGTGCTTCGTTTTCGCCAAGCATATCTTCAACTACCTCGTCTTCCCCTACAAGCTTGCTGTCAGCTGGGCTCATCTCGATGTCGAGAAGGCGCAGCTCATCTATACGGCACCGCAGGAATTCTTCTTCACGCAGGTCAAGGTTGCCATGTTCGGCGGYCTGGTGATCGCTTTCCCGATCATTGCAGCGCAGATCTACAAGTTCGTCGCTCCCGGCCTCTACAAGAACGAACGCCAGGCCTTCCTGCCGTTCCTTGTCGCTTCGCCGATCCTGTTCCTCATGGGCGGCGCGCTGGTCTATTTCTTCTTCACGCCAATGGTCATGTGGTTCTTCCTGTCGATGCAGCAGGCACCGGGCCATGACGAGGTGGCGATCTCGCTCCTGCCGAAGGTTTCGGAATATCTGAGCCTCATCATGACGCTGGTCTTCTCCTTCGGCCTCGTCTTCCAGCTTCCGGTCATCACCACGCTTCTTGCCCGCGTCGGGCTTCTTACGTCGCAATGGCTCTCCGAAAAGCGCAAGTTCGCGATCGTGCTGGCCTTCGTCGTGGCCGCGGTCCTGACGCCGCCCGATCCCATGTCCCAGATCGGCCTTGCGCTGCCGACGATCCTTCTCTACGAGATTTCCATCTACGCGGCACGACTCGTGGAGCGTCAGCGTTCCAAGCAGGCGGTTGAAGAGGCCTCCGAATCCTCCGATGTCGCCAAGACGGACAGCGTCTGAGCGCATCAGGACATTTCTCTGAGTTCTGCCGTTTCCCATCCGGTCGGGGTTTCCTCCGACCGGTTCATTCTGTTGAAACGATCTGGAACGACGATGCTCGATATCAAATGGATCCGTGAGAATCCCGAGGCTCTCGATGCTGCCCTTGCAAAGCGCAGTGCGGAACCTCTGTCGCAATCTCTGATCGCCCTTGACGAAAAGCGCCGCTCCGCCGTGCAGAAGGCGCAGGATCTGCTCGCCCGCCGCAATGCCGCCTCCAAGGAGATCGGTGCTGCCATGGCGCAGAAGAACACCGAGCTTGCCGAAAAGCTGAAGGCCGAAGTCGCCGACATCAAGGTGACGCTGCCGGCAGCCGAAGAGGAAGAGCGCACGCTCTCCGCCGAACTCGCCGATCAGCTGTCACGCATCCCGAACGTGCCGCTCGACGAGGTGCCGGTCGGCAAGGACGAACACGACAATGTCGTGACCCGTACCGTCGGCGAGAGGCCGCGCTGGAACCATAAGCCGAAAGAGCATTTCGAAATCGGCGAAGCCCTCGGCTATATGGATTTCGAGCGCGCCGCCAAGCTCTCCGGCTCGCGCTTCACGGTTTTGACCGGTCCGCTCGCCAGACTGGAGCGTGCGCTCGGCCAGTTCATGATCGATCTCCACACGACCGAGCATGGCTACACCGAAGTTTCCTCGCCGTTGATGGTGCGCAACGAGGCACTGTTCGGCACCGGTAATCTGCCGAAGTTCGAAGAGGATCTCTTCAAGACGACGGATGGCCGCTACCTCATTCCGACTGCGGAAGTGACGCTGACCAACCTGGTTCGCGAGGAAATCCTCGATCAGGAAAAGCTGCCGCTGCGCTTCACTGCGCTCACGCCGTCCTTCCGTTCGGAGGCAGGCTCTGCCGGCCGGGATACGCGCGGCATGCTGCGCCAGCATCAATTCTGGAAGTGCGAGCTGGTCTCGATCACCGACGCTGAAAGCTCGCTCGCCGAGCATGAGCGCATGACGGCCTGTGCGGAAGAGGTGCTGAAGCGCCTCGGCCTGCATTTCCGCACCATGACGCTGTGCACCGGTGATATGGGCTTCGGCTCGCGCAAGACTTACGACCTCGAAGTCTGGCTGCCGGGACAGAACGCGTTTCGCGAAATCTCGTCCTGCTCGGTCTGCGGCGATTTTCAGGCGCGTCGCATGAACGCCCGCTACCGCGGCAAGGACGACAAGGCGACAAAGTTCGTCCACACGCTGAACGGCTCCGGAACGGCGGTCGGCCGTTGCCTGATCGCGGTTCTCGAAAATTATCTGAACGAGGATGGTTCGGTCACGATTCCGGACGTTTTGCAGCCCTATATGGGCGGCCTGACGAAGATCGAACGGGCGGCCTGAGATAATGCGCATCCTGCTGACGAATGACGACGGTATCCATGCCGAGGGCCTGGGTGCGCTGGAACGGATTGCAAGGACGCTTTCGGACGACGTCTGGATCGTCGCTCCCGAAACCGACCAGAGCGGCCTTGCGCATTCGCTCAGCCTTTCGGAGCCGCTGAGGCTCCGGAAGATCTCCGACAAGCACTACGCGCTGCGCGGCACGCCGACCGATTGCGTCATCATGGGCATCAAGCAGGTGCTGGACATCAAGCCGGACCTGGTACTGTCAGGCGTCAATTCCGGCTCCAACGTCGCCGACGACGTAACCTATTCCGGCACGATCGCCGGCGCCATCGAGGGCACGATGCAGGGCGTGCGCTCCTTCGCCCTCAGCCAGGCCTATGTCTATGATGACGGCGCGCGCATCCTGCCCTGGGAGGTCTGCGAAGCGCATGCGCCAGCGCTGCTCGAAAAGTTGATGACGGTMGATCTGCCCGAGGGCACCTTCCTGAATCTCAACTTCCCGAACTGTCGTCCTGATGAAGTCGAGGGCGTGGAGGTGACGGCGCAGGGCAAGCTTGCCTTCAACCTGCAGGTCGATGCGCGCACCGATGGCCGCGGCTTTCCCTATTACTGGCTGAAATTCGGCGAACGTGCCGGCGCCTTCACCGAGGGTAGCGATATTCACGCGCTGAAGCATAATAAGATTTCGGTAACACCTTTGAAACTGGATCTGACCGATTATTCCGTGACGGACCGCGTGGCGCGGGCCCTCGGACATGGAGTAAAGGGGTGACGGCGAAACTGGCCGAGAAGGAAGGCTTTGCAGCGCTGGTCCTCAGATTGCGCGCAGAAGGCATTTCCGACATCGATTTGCTGACCGCAGTCGAGCAGACACCGCGCTCGCTCTTCGTGCCGCCGCAGTTCGTCGAGAATGCCTATTCCAGCCGCACCATTCCGATTGATTGCGGTTCCTTTCTCGAAGGCGTCGATTTTGCCGTCCGCCTTCTGCATCATCTGAAAGTCCGCCCCGGCCAGCGCGTACTCGAAATCGGCACAGGCAGCGGCTTCACCGCGGCGGTCATCGGTCGTATTGCCGAACGCGTGCTGACAGTCGATCGCTATAAGACGCTGACGCTTTCGGCGCAGCGCCGCGTGGAAACTTTAAGCCTGCGCAACATCATCATCCGTCAGGCCGATGGCAGCGCCGGCATGCAGGGCGAGGGCACCTTCGATCGCATCCTGGTCACCGCTGCCTTTAGTTCCATGCCGCGCTTCTATTCCGATCAGCTCGTTTCCGGCGGCTCCATGATCGCGCCGCTGATCATCTCCGAAAATGAATGCAGGATGGTTCGCCTGACTAAAACCGGCAGCCKCTTTGAGCGGGAAGAGCTCTTCGACGCTCCCTACCTGCCGATCATTCCCCGGCTCGCTTCTCAGCTTTAACCGGCATCTGGCTCAAGGGCCGGCGGGCTATGATTTTTCGCCCGCAAACTATGGTTATCAAGTTCTCAAAAATATAGCACTGATTCCAGCATCTTAACCGCGTGGTAATACTAACGCGCTTTAATAGATTCACAAATGGTTGCGTTCTAAGTGGGTCGAGTCATGCGTTTCAGTCTTTCGCCGAAGTTTGGGAAGTCGGCTGGTAACCTCCTGGTCGTCGCCTTGCTGGCGAGTGCAGCAACAGGCTGCAGCTCCGATGTGACACGGTTCGGTAGTCTGTTTTCCTCCTCAGGGCAGGATCAGATGACGACAAATTCCATCCCCCGCAGAGGTTTCAATGGCGCACAGGGTGATCCGGTGCCGCGCGCGGATCTCGGCGGCTCAGCCATCCAGCCGGCCTATGCCGGGAACAATCAGGGCCAGCCGGGGTATGGCGCGAATAACCAGGGCCGGCCGGTGTATGCCTCCAACAATCAGGGCATGAGTCAGCCTTATCCGGGCCGTCCGAGCTATGAGCCGGTCGGCTCCAGCGCGCGGATGGCATCCACACCGGTTTCCGTTCAGCGTTCCGATCTCTCACCGCCAAGCGCAGGCTCAGTTTCCCCGCGTCAGCGGGAGAGGGACGTCGCTCTCGCCCAGCCGTTCCCGTCCGCTCCGAAGCCTGACCGTATTTCACCGGCCGCGGCAGCTCTGAAGGTTGCGCCCGATACGCTGACTACAGGCACGACACCGAAGGTCTCCGGCTGGTCCGGCGCAAATGCGCCCTCCGTCACGCTACGTCCCGGTGAGAACATCGCCGTGCTTTCCCGTCGCTACGGCGTTCCGGAAAAGGAAATCCTGCGCGTCAACAATCTGAAGACGGCATCTGCCGCCCAGCCCGGCCAGGCGATCCTCATCCCGACCTTTAATGGTGGCAACAATGCCGCCAAGGCCGCAGCCCAGTCCGCTGACCTTTCCAAACCGGGCGATCTGCCGCAGCCGACGAAGGGCCAGGAACAGAAAGTGGCTGTTGTTCCGGGCGCCAATTCCGCTCGCGACAAGACCGTCGCAAGCGCGGACCCGACAGGCAAGCTTCCCGCCGGCGCCGGCAAGGATCCGAAGGGTGCTGTCGGTACCTACACGGTCAAGCAGGGTGACTCTCTTGCCAAGATCGCCAGGGCGACAGGTGCCAACGTTGACGACATCAAGGCCGCCAACAATCTGTCGGCAAGCTCGATCCGCATCGGCCAGGAGCTGAAGATCCCGAATGGCGGGGCTTCCGCCGATACGATCAAGACTGCCTCCATTCCGGCGCAGAAGGTCGATCAGGTAAAGCCCGCCCAGTCGGCAAGCGCACCGGTCCAGACCGCCTCCGCGCAGCCGGCGCCCTATAAGGCTCCTGCCGCCACGCAGACGGTCGATGACGTCGAGAAAAAATCCGATGTCAGCGCTGCGGCTCCTGAAGCCACCGGCATCGGCAAGTATCGCTGGCCGGTTCGCGGCCAGGTGATCGCGGCCTATGGCGCCAATGTCAACGGCAGCCGCAATGACGGCATCGACATCTCGGTTCCGCAGGGCACGCCGATCAAGGCCGCCGAAAATGGCGTCGTCATCTATGCCGGCAACGGCCTGAAAGAGCTCGGCAATACGGTTCTTGTCCGTCACGATGACGGCACCGTCACCGTCTACGGCAACGCCGATACGCTGAGCGTCGCCCGCGGTCAGAAGATCCAGCGTGGCCAGACGGTTGCCGTGTCGGGTATGAGCGGCGACGTGAAGCAGCCGCAGGTCCACTTCGAAGTCCGCAAGGACGCCTCCCCGGTCAACCCGATGACATTTCTTGAATAGCGATATTTCTGAGTAGGTAGAGCGTCTCAGGAAAATGCAAAAGCCCGGTCATCAGCCGGGCTTTTGTCGTTTCGAGGCGCGTCGCGCAAAATGCTCAGATGCGGTCGAGATGGACGCGCATGCGGCCCGCCAGATCCTGGATATACTGCCATGCGACGCGRCCGGAGCGGGCACCGCGCGTKGTAGCCCATTCCAGCGCTTCGGCATGCATCTTCTCGCGATCGAGGCCGAGCTCGAAGTGGTCGGCATAACCATCGATCATCGTCAGATAGTCTTGCTGGCTGCACTTGTGGAAGCCGAGCCACAGGCCGAAACGGTCGGAGAGCGAGACCTTCTCCTCGACGGCTTCGGACGGATTGATCGCCGTCGACTGCTCATTCTCCATCATGTGACGCGGCAGCAGGTGACGCCGGTTGGAGGTGGCATAGAACAGCACATTGTCCGGACGCCCTTCCACACCACCGTCGAGCGCCGCCTTCAGCGACTTGTAGGCGGTATCGTCGTGGTCGAAGGAAAGATCGTCGCAAAAAACGATGACGCGGTGCGGCGTATCCTTGAGCAGATCGAGAAGTGCCGGCAGGCTGGAAATATCCTCGCGATGCACCTCGACGAGCTTCAGCGATACGCCGCTTTCGCGGCGCACATCTTCATGCACGGCCTTGACCAGCGAGGACTTGCCCATGCCGCGCGCTCCCCAGAGCAGCACGTTGTTGGCGGCATAGCCGTCCGCAAAACGCACGGTGTTTTCGTGCAGGATATCGCGCACGTGATCGACGCCACGAATAAGCGTCAGCGCCACCCGGTTAGGGCGCTGAACGGGCTGGAGGTGCTGGCGGGCAGGGGACCAGACGAAGCAGTCGGCCGCGTTCCAGTCGTTGACGGCAGGCGCCGGTCCCGCTAGCCGCTCGACCGCGTCCGCAAGCCTCTTCAGCTCCTGAAGCAGAACACTATTGATTTCCTCGGCCATCGGGTGCCTCCTTCATAGATTGCAGCGATAATCCGCTTTCGCTTTTTTGATGCCGGGTAGCATGGCCTTTCCACAGCGGAAAGGTTATGAGGCAGCGGAATCGGTACGCTTTCCGGCTGTTTTTGTTGCATTCATCAAGGCTGCAACTATAGTCCGGCGACTTGAAAAGAGAGGCGGGCTTCCGCCGCCCATAGCCTGAGGAGCTTAGCATGTTTATCACCCCGGCATTTGCCCAGAGCGCAACTGACGCCACGAGCGCTTTTGGCGGTTCAGGCCTCGAAATGATCATCCTGTTCGTGCCGCTGATGGTGGTCTGGTATTTCCTGCTCATCCGCCCGCAGCGCGCGCAGGCCAAGAAGCGCGAGGAAACCCTGAAGGCGATCCGTCGCGGCGACCAGATCGTCACCGGCGGCGGCCTCGTCGGCAAAGTCACCAAGGTTATCGACGAGAAGGAAGTCGAAGTCGAAATCGCTGAAGGCGTGCGCGTCCGCATCGTCCGCACCGGCATTTCCGAAATCCGCGTTAAGGGTGAGCCGGTCAAGGCCGACGCAGCATAACATGCAATAGCAAACGCCGCCGGATCGGAAGATAGTCGAGAGAATGCTCCATTTTTCCCGCTTGAAAACACTTCTGATCTGGTTGGTTGCGATTGCCGCCGTCGTCGTCGCTGCTCCCAATCTTCTCAGCCCGGCGCAGCTTTCCTCCCTGCCGGGCTGGGTCCGGCAGGACCGCGTTACCCTCGGTCTCGATCTTCAGGGTGGCTCGCATATCGTCCTTCGCCTCGAACGCTCCGACATCATCAAGGATCGGCTCGAGGCAACCGTCGCCGGCGTGCGGGACAAACTCCGCGGTGCCGGCATCCGTTATACAGGTCTGGCCGGCAACGGGCAGACGGTCACGGTCAAGGTTGCCGATACGGCTCAGCTCCCGGCCGCAGCGGACCTCCTGCAACTGCTGACTTCAGCCGACGTCTCGCTCCAGAAAAGCGATGATGGCCAGTTGACGCTGCAGATTTCCGACAAGGCGATCGATGCCGATACGGTTGCAGCACAGACCCGCTCGCTCGATATCGTCGCCCGCCGTATCGCCGGCTTCGGCAAGGAGAACTTCACTGTCCGCCCCGATCGCGATGACCGTATCGCCGTGCAGGTGTTGGGCTCCGTCGATGCCGAGCGGTTGAAGAACCTGCTGAACGAGCCCGCCGCACTCTCCTTCCACCTGATCKATGAGAGCATGACCGGCCAGCAAGCGCTTGCCGGACGCTGGCCCGCGACATCGCAGATACTCTACTCACTGGATGATCCGCCGATCCCCTATCTGGTCGATCGCGGCGTGATTGCGATAGGCGCAGATTTTGCCGAAGTCGATACAAAGACAGATCCGCAGACGCAGGATAGTGCGGTCGTCTACCGGCTGAATGCCGATGCTGCTCAACGCCTTGCGCAGGCAACGACGGCCAATGTCGGAAAACATCTCGCCATCGTCTTCGACGATCAGGTGATGGCAAATCCGGTTATTGAAACGCCGATCACGGACGGACGTGGCGAGATATCAGCCAATTTCTCCGAAGAAGGCGTTGAGGATCTGGCCATCATGCTTCGGGCGGGCGCGCTGCCGGCGACGCTGACATCGGTTGAAGAGCGCACCGTCAGCCCGGTTTTCGGCTCCGAATCCGTTTTCTCCGGTCTAGCTGCCGGCATTGTCGCAGTGGTGCTTGTCGCAGCGCTGATGATCGCGCTCTACCGCATCCTCGGCATCATCGCCGTCGTTTCACTGTTCTTCAATCTGGTGCTGATCGTTGCGGTCTTAAGCGTTGCCGGTGCGACCCTTACACTTCCGGGCATTGCCGGCCTTGTGCTGATCGTCGGCATGGCGGTGGATTCCAACGTGCTGATCTACGAGCGCATTCGTGAAGAGGAGAGGGTACCGCATTCCACCTTCGCCCAGGCGGTTGAGCGCGGCTTCTCGCGCGCCTTCGCCACTATCGTCGATGCCAATGTCACGATCTTCATCGCCGCCGTCATCCTGTTCTTCGTCGGCAGCGAATCCATCCGCGGCTTTGCCGTGACGCTGGCCGTCGGCATCCTGACAACGATCTTGACGGCTTTCACGCTGACGCGTGGCTTCGTGGCCGCCTGGCTTGCAAGACGCCAGCCGCGCCATCTGCCGAAGAGCGCGCTGACCGGCCTGTTCGAGCACGCCAATATCCGTTTCATGGGTATCCGCCGCTATGTCTTCACGGGGTCGGCCGTACTTTGCATCGCCGCCATGCTCGCCTTCGCCTCGGTTGGCCTGCATCTCGGCATCGATTTCACCGGCGGTTCGCTGGTCGAGGTCAAGGCGAAGCAGGGCAATGCCGATATTGCCGATCTGAGCGCCCGTCTCAATGAGCTGAACCTCGGACCGGTGCGCGTCGAGCGGATCGGCAATGCCACCAACGCCCTGATCCGGGTCGGCTCTCAGGACGGCGGCGAAAACGCCGAGCAATCGGTCGCGACATTCATTCGTGGCGAACTGGCCGAGGATTACGATTTTCGCCGCGTCGAGGTGGTCGGGCCGGCTGTTTCGGGCGAGCTGACGATGCTGGCGACGATCGGCATCCTTGCCTCGCTGTTTGCCATCCTGGTCTATATCTGGATCCGCTTCGAATGGCAGTTTGCGGTTGGTGCGATCGTTGCGACGCTGCACGACGTCATCATCATGCTCGGCCTCTTCGTGCTGACGGGCATGGAATTCAATCTGACAAGCGTGGCCGCACTTCTGACTGTMGTCGGTTATTCGCTGAACGATACCGTCGTCGTCTACGATCGCATGCGCGAGAACCTGAAGCGCTACAGGAAGATGCCACTGCCGATCCTGATCGATGCGGCGATCAACCAGACGCTGTCGCGCACCATTCTGACGGCTGCCACGACATTGCTGGCGCTCTTCGCGCTCTATATTTTCGGCGGTGCTGTGATCCGCTCCTTCACCTTCACCATGCTCTTCGGCGTTGCGCTTGGAACATTCTCCTCCATCTATATAGCAGCGCCCGTTCTCATCATCTTCCGGCTGCGCCGTGAGACCGGTGGCGAGGACGAGGGCGACATCAGCATGAAATCCGGCAAGCCGGCGGTATAGGTACATGGCAAAAGGCATTGAAATCCGCGACGCCCATTTCCCGGGCCGGGCTCCCATCGACACCTATGGTAATGGCGGCTTCCGCTTTGCGGATATGTCGCATCGCGGCTCCATCCTTTGCCTGCCCTCGGGCATTCATGGCTGGGATATGGATATAACGAAGCCGCTGTCGGTGGAAAACTTCCGCCGCGTGCTCGATGAAGCCGCCGATATCGAAGTGCTGCTCGTCGGCACCGGCACAGAGCTTCGCCGCCTGCCCGCGGAATTGCGTGCCGCCCTCAAGGCACGTGGCATTTCCTCCGATCCGATGAGCACGGGTGCTGCCGTGCGCACCTTCAACATCATGCTTGCCGAACAGCGAGCCGTTGCCGCAGCCCTGATCGCGGTCTGATCATGGCAGACGTGAAGACGAGCGAGGATATCAGCCTGGCGATGCTGCGCGACACCGATCGCGACCGCTACCTCGCCTGCCTGCTATCGCCCGAAGACAAGCGCGGTGCGCTTGCTGCCCTCTATGCCTTCAATGCCGAGCTTGCCCGCATCCGCGATCTCGTGCACGAACCGCTGCCCGGAGAAATCCGCATGCAGTATTGGCGCGACCTTCTGGAGGGCAATGCGCACGGTTCGATAGAAGCCAATCCGCTGGCGGCTGCACTTCTTTCGGCCGTCGAGACGCACCGGCTTCCGCGCCAGACGCTCGTCAACATGATTGAGGCCCGGATCTTCGACCTCTACGACGACCCGATGGAAAGCCGCACCTCGCTGGAAGGCTATGCAGGTGAAACCGCCTCGGCGCTGATCCAGCTTGCAGGCCTCGTCCTCTCGCCCGAGGAAGCGATGAAATCCGCCGATGCTGCCGGTCATGCMGGTGTGGCGCAGTCGATATCAGGCATGCTGCTGCTGATGCCGCTCCATCAGCGCCGCGGCCAGATCTATATCCCGCTTGAAATTCTCTCGGCGACAGGCCTCGACCGGGAAACCTTCCTGGCCGGTGCGGACAAACCGCGCATTGCAGCAGCGATCGAGGCCTTTGCCGGGCTCGGGCGCGATCATCTTGCCAAGGCACGGGCTTCCGTACTGTCGCCGGTTATCGTGCCGGCCTTCTTGCCGGTCGCACTTGCCGAACCTGTGCTGATCAAGGCGCAGAAGCGCGGTGCAGCCATTCTGGAAGGCTCGCTACAGCAGCCGCAATGGCGCCGTCAGATGCGCATGGCACTTGCCGGAATACGCAAGAAAATCTGACAACGGTCAAACTCGCGCAAGTCTCGTGCGTTATGTCGGGCATAACCCCATTTTAAACGGAGAAACCGCGTGGGCATTATCGTCTGGTGCGTTCTTTTCGCCATCGTCATCTTCATCGCCTACGTGGCGACGCGCATGGCTGCGCAGAACAAGGAAGATGGCCTGCACGACACGGGCCTTGCCATCATCGAATTCGGCCGCGCATTCCCCAATGAGGCAATCCGCCAGCTTCAGGCGACAGTCGATGGGCAGGCCGTCTTCGTGCGTCTGCATGATAACAAGGCGGGCTTCATGCGTAACATGTCGCGCCATTTCGCCTGCCATCTGATCGAGCCGGGCACGGTGCGTGTTCTGGCTTCTGAAACGGGCAGAGGGCTGAGCATCGAATTTGCCAGCGCGTCCCATCACAACGGCACCTACGAGTTCGCTTCTGCCAAGGAAGCGTCAGAAGTGTCGCTCTGGCTGCTTGGCAACTATGTTGCCGAGCAGGATAAGGAACTGCCTGTGCCGAATAGCTCGGCGGTGAACGGCCACTAATCTCRGGMGCTTTCGGCGAGTTCGACATCCTGTCCAAGCCAGGCGGCGCAATCCGAAAGCGCCCGCTTGGCGATCAGCTGACGCTTCATGATCGTCTTATCCTTGCCCCGGAAGCGCTTGACGCCTTCAGGCTTGACGATCGAACCCGGCTGAAGCTCAGGAAATAGCCCGAAATTGATATTCATTGGCTGGAAGGAGCGTTTACCCGGCTCCTCATCGGTGACGATATGGCCGCCGGTGATGTGGCCGAGCAGCGAGCCGAGCGCCGTTGTTACCGGAGGAAGGGAAACCGCCTCTCCCTTGCGTTCGGCAGCGGCAAAGCGGCCGGCGAGCAGCCCGACGCTTGCGCTTTCCACATAACCCTCGCAGCCGGTGATCTGACCGGCAAAGCGCAGGCCCGGGCGCGACTTCAGCGTCAGCGACGGGTCGAGCAGGGTGGGCGAGTTGATGTAGGTGTTGCGATGCAAACCGCCGAGCCGGGCGAATTCGGCATTCTCAAGCCCTGGGATCATGCGGATGATATCGGCCTGGGCGCCATATTTCAGCTTCGTCTGGAAGCCGACCATGTTGTAGAGCGTGCCGAGCGCATTGTCCTGGCGAAGCTGCACGACGGCATAGGCTTTCACGGTCGGGTTATGCGCATTGGTCAGGCCCATCGGCTTCATCGGCCCATGACGCAGCGTCTCACGCCCGCGCTCGGCCATGACCTCGATCGGCAGGCACCCGTCGAAATAGGGCGTGCCTTCCCACTCCTTGAAGCCGACCGTATCGCCGGCGATCAGCGCGTCAACGAAAGCGTTGTATTGCTCTTCAGTCATCGGGCAATTGATATAGTCCTTGCCCGTACCGCCGGGACCGACCTTGTCGTAGCGGGACTGATACCAGCAGATATCCATGTCGATGCTGTCGCGATAGACGATCGGCGCGATCGCATCGAAGAAGGCGAGAGCGTCCGCACCGGTTTCGGCCTGTATGGCGCTCGCAAGCGAGGGGGCAGTCAGGGGGCCGGTGGCGATAACCGCCAGATCCCATTCCTTCGGCGGCAGGCCGGAGATCTCCTCGCGCACGACCGTGATCAGCGGATTGTCGTGGATCGCCTTGGTCACGGCATCCGAGAAGCCATCGCGGTCGACGGCCAGTGCGCCACCTGCCGGCACCTGATGTTTGTCGGCCGACGCCATGATCAGTGAGCCAGCCATGCGCATTTCCGCATGGATGACGCCGACGGCGTTGCTGGTGGCATCGTCAGAGCGGAAGGAGTTGGAGCAGACGAGCTCGGCAAGTCCATCGGTCTTGTGTGCGTCCGTGCCGCGCACGCCACGCATTTCATGCAGGATGACAGGCACGCCGGCACTAGCGATCTGCCATGCAGCTTCGGAGCCGGCGAGCCCGCCGCCGATGACGTGGATAGGGGAATATGAGGAGTTCTGGGTCATTGACGGCTGATATCACGCCGGCAGATGTGATCCAACTGCAGAATCGAAGCGGCCCTTCACCCGTGCTAGATTACTAGCTCTGCTCTCTTGTTCCTGGCGATGCCTCGCGCTGGTCGGCATCTTCGAGATCGGTATCGACAATATAAACGTCGCCATGTTCCCGCACCGCCTCGCGTTGTGCCGCAAGGTTCGGAAGATTGTCGGAGGTCGTTTCTTCCGTATGTTCGTTGAAAGTGTCGATTTCACCCTTTGCGGATTGAGTGCTCCTACGCCTGGCACTCAAGGCCTGGGAGGTTTGCTCCGCAATTTCGCGCCGACGCGCGTCGGCCGTCGGGCTGTCTTCTGCCCGCGCATCATCCGTTGCTTTTTCGAGAATAGTTCCAGCCACGATGTCACCTCCAGAAACGGTTCGTCTCGACGGATTGGCGGCCGAGCAGGTAGCCGATGCTGAAAGCGAGCAGGCCGATACCGACAACCACGGAGCTTGCGGTATGAGGATGATTGGCAGCACCCGTTGCAACGGCCTGCACCTCGCGCCTGACTACGGAGGCTGTATTCGAAGCGGCCTTGCGAATGCCCTCGGGCTTGTTCGTCGGCTGGCCGGTGAAACCGGCGTTGAGTTCGTTTGTCATGGGATGGTCTCCTTTCGTGAAGGAGAACTGCCGGAAGGCTGTTGGGTTCCGACAAAGGCGTCAGCAAAGCCCGAAAACGAAAACGGCGCCCGATGGCGCCGTCTTGGATAATAGTCTGCTCGCTATTTAGCGGAACGAGCGGGATGCGATGTTGCGGATGTCGTAACGGCTGACGCCGATATCGGACAGGGTCTGGTTGGACAGGTTGCCCAGTTCGTTGAGCGTGCGGCGGTAGCTAATCCAGCTCTTTGCAATGCGGATCGGGTTCATGGTCTTTTCCTCGGATGTCTTGCGCGAGCGGCGGGATCGCCGTCTCTGCGGTTGATATCTATATAGTGGAGGTCCCTGATATTGTGCAGTGCAAATAAAAGGCGGCTGCTATGCAATTGTGCACTCTTATGCCTGCTAATTATGCAGCGCGCGATTTTTGAGCGGGCCGAGAATTAATACTTCCGCAACTTTTGCGGCAGCCTGACCAGCCGGCAAAAAGAAAACGCCCGCTGCGGAGGCAGCAGGCGTTTTGGGAAGGCAATCTGCTTGGGAGGAGCAGCGATTACCCGTACTTAGCGGGCGGAAGCTTCGCGAGCAACGCGATGGATGTCCGAACGGTCGATGCCGAGGTCATGCAATTCGCGGTTGGTCATGCGGCCAAGTTCCGTAATCGTCTGACGATACTTGCGCCAGTTATTGAAAGAGCGAGAGAAGTTCATGTTAATCCCCTTTCCTAGGGCTTGATCCTGCCAGCAGCCTGTCTTCGGCGCTGACCTCTATTTGATGGCCAGAATATATGTTGCGCCGCGAAGAACTAACAGAGCCAAGATTTCAAGTCACCTATGCGTGATTCGCAAGGCTCAACCAGTTATTTGCACGCTTTGGTCATTTTCTGGTCAATGAATAGGCAGAATGATTTTCTCTCACGCCGCCACATTCGCGGATGGATATTTGGTCGGCTTTGGTGTCCGCGAATAGTCTTTTCCCTGTAGGCGCACTTCGCCATACATCAACGGCGAAGAACATTGGGCCCCGTGCTCCAAAGCGCTCCCCGACCGTCTCAAGCGGCTTAACGATTGCTTCACCCTGATTAACGCGAAAGCCTGAAAAGCCACCATCCTAATCGTTTAACCACCTGTTAAGCAAAACGCCCACCGGGGGAGGATCCGGTGGGCGTCATGATGGTGACTGGCAACTGGGAGGAGGAGTGTTGCCAGTCTATCGCAGGGCGCTGGGAGGAGGAGTGCGCGTCTGCGAATCTTATCACGGACATATCATCCGCAGGCTTCCGGAAAACCGGGCCGGGGAGCCATCCCCGTGCTTCGATGTACAGTAAATAGTATGACTTTTGAGTATTTTGCAGTGCAATATATTCATGAGGGCTATGCGGCTCATGCATGCCTTCCTGCGATGCTCATATATTAGTAATAGTGCGGTTAGTATTTCGTTAACGAGCGACCCAATTTAGACCAGTGAAGAATTTGCATATTTCGAATGTCGGCGTTTCCGCGAGGCAATCCTGCGCTATAAAGGCAAAAGCCGAAGATGGCGGATCAATGCGGGGTAKGGCATGTATCGCGGCAGATTGGAGCGGGATTTCTCGCTCTGGGTGGAGAAGGGACTTCTGCAGAAGGGGACGGCAGAGGCGCTGCTTGCCGAATACGATGCGCGTCCGGCAAGTTTCAGCCTCGGCCGCGTGCTGATGGGGCTGGCAGCCGTGCTACTCGGTGCGGCTCTGCTGCTGCTCGTCGCTTCAAACTGGGAGTATATCCCGCGCCTCGTCCGTGTCGGTCTGATGCTGGTGCTGATCTGGGCTGTTCATATCGGTGCTGCACTTCTTCTTATGCGTGGTGCGCTGGCCTCCGCCAGCGGCCTGCTCATCATCGGCGCGTTGAGCTTTGGCGGCGCCATCTCCCTCGTCGGCCAGATGTATCATCTCTCTGGCGACGAACAGACGGTCATGTATCTCTGGTTTGCGGTGGCGACCGTTTCGGCGGTTCTTTTCCGCTCGGCCGCGGTGACGGCCGTCGCGGGCTTCCTCTCCTGGGCCTCCTTTGCCGTCTACCTTGAGAATTTCGATACGCGCTGGTTCGGCCTTGGCCCTTATGCGCCGTTGGTGATGGGGGCTGCTATCATCGGCCTGGTGCGCTTCACCGGCGCCGACCGCGCCCGTCATCTAGCTTATCTGTTGGTGGTCGGCTGGCTGGCCTGGCTCTATGTGTTGACTGACGAGATTTCCGTGGCGATTGCCTTCGCGGTCTTCGGCATGGCGGCTTTCCTGCTGACCGCCTTGCCTGTCCCCCCGATTTCCACGCTCGTCAGATCGGCGGGCGCTGCTCCGGCATTCTACAGCTTTCTCGTCGCCATCATGGGATTGTTCCTGCTTCATATGGAGATKGACGAAGGCGGCCGTATGGTCGTGCTTGGTCTGCTGACGCTTGGCGCCGCCGTTGTGGCGATCGTGCTGCATGGCCGGGACAATGGGGCGGTACGCTACCTTGCCTATGGCGCCTTCGCAGCCGAAATGCTCTATCTTGCCTCGGTGACGGTCGGCACGATCCTCGGCACGTCCAGCCTCTTCCTGTTCTCGGGCCTGGTGGTCGCAGCCGTCGCCTGGGTCGTCATCCGCCTCGAAAGACGCTTCGCGGCAGGCCGCGTGGAGGAACGCGCATGAGCTTTGCCTTCGCAAGACCGCAAACCGGCCGCTTCTATATCGTCGCTGCAATCCTGGTCGCCGGCCTGCAGACGTTGATCCTCGGTTACATCATTCAGAGCCGAGCTTCGATTCTGGCCAATGGCACTGAAGTGCTGCTCAAAACCGCTCCCGTGGATCCGCGCGATTTCCTGCGTGGCGATTATGTGGTGCTGAACTATGACATATCGTCGGTCCCGGTCTCGACGGTTACTGGCGGCATTCCGGCGAAAGCGGGGGAGCAGACCCTGTGGGTTCGCCTCAAGCGCCAGCAGGATGGCTTCTGGGGCATTGTCGAATCGTCGTTTAAGGAACTGCCGGCACAGCCGGATACAGTCGTCCTGCGCAGCGTGCCTTTCTACAGCTATGGGCCTGATAATGGTGACATGATCCGGGTCGAATACGGAATCGAACGCTATTACGTGCCGGAAGGCGAAGGAAAGCCGCTGGAGGAGGCGCGCAACGAGGGCGTCGTCTCCATTGCCGCAAGCATTTCCTCCTCCGGCGCTGCGCAGATCCGCAGCCTCGTGGTCGACGGCAAACCGGCCTATGAGGAGCCGCTCTATTGAGAGGCGAGGCCGGTAATGGGAACGATGCGCTTTTGCCCGCAAATCGCTGTCATTTGCCGTTCATTTTTCCTTTGCCTGTTCTAAATCGGGTGATATAGAGACGCCGCGCTCCGGAAGGCCTCATGTGCAGGCATATGCATGCGGTTTTGCGAACGCGGGTATGGTGAAATTGGTAGACACGCCAGATTTAGGTTCTGGTGCCGTAAGGCGTGGGAGTTCAAGTCTCTCTACCCGCACCAAGCTGCCTTGCAGKGCGGGAGGACTGGAACTTGGTTGTCCCGGATACCCGGAAAGCGAGTGCTGTTCCGCTTCGGACGGAACGAACAGGAATTGAGAAAAAGCCACGCGCGGCAGTTGGCCGGCGTCGTGCTCACCGAAACGAACGGCGTCTGGGCACGGCCGTCACTGAATGAAGGTAGGAAGACATGCAGGTTATCGAAACKCTCGCTGAAGGGCTGAAGCGCGAAATCAAGGTCGTTATCCCGGCCAAGGACATGGAAAACAAGATGAATGAACGCCTTGCCGACGTAAAGGACAAGGTGCGCATCAATGGTTTCCGTCCGGGCAAGGTTCCGGCCGGTCACCTCAAGAAGCTCTACGGCAAGTCCGTTATGGCCGATCTCGTCAACGAGATCGTCCGCGACCAGCCGACGCAGATCCTGTCCAGCCGCGGCGAAAAGTCGGCCACCCAGCCGGAAATCGCCATGACGGAAGACAAGGACGAGGCAGACAAGATCCTCGCCGCCGAGCAGGATTTCGAATTCACGCTCTCCTACGAAGTTCTTCCGCCGATCGAACTGAAGTCCAACAACGGCATCAAGGTCGTTCGCGAAGTCGTCGAAATTTCCGATGACGAAGTCAACGAGCAGGTTCTCAAGGTCGCCGAAAGCGCCCGCGACTACGCCGAAAAGAAGGGCAAGGCTGCCAACGGCGACCGCGTCAAGATGGACTATGTCGGCAAGGTCGACGGCGTCGCCTTCGACGGCGGCACCGATCAGGATGCCGAACTGGTTCTCGGCTCCGGCCGTTTCATTCCGGGCTTCGAAGAGCAGCTCGTCGGCCTCAAGGCTGGCGACGAGAAGACCATCAATGTCACCTTCCCGGCCGATTATCCGGCCAAGAACCTCGCCGGTTCGGAAGCGACCTTCGACGTCACCGTCAAGGAAGTTGCTGCTCCGGCCGACGTCGAGATCAACGATGAACTTGCCACCAAGCTCGGCCTCGAATCGGCTGACCGTCTCAAGGAAATTGTCCGCGGCCAGATCGAATCGCAGTACGGCTCGCTGACGCGCCAGAAGCTGAAGCGTCAGATCCTCGACCAGCTCGACGAGATGTACAAGTTCGAAACCCCGTCCAAGCTCGTCGAAGCTGAATATAACGGCATCTGGAACCAGGTCAGCAACGACCTCGCCCAGTCCGGCAAGACCTTCGAGGATGAGGACACCACCGAAGAGCAGGCGCGCGAAGAATACCAGAAGCTCGCTGAGCGCCGCGTTCGCCTCGGTCTCGTTCTCTCCGAAATCGGCGAAAAGGCCGGCGTCGAAGTCAGCGAAGACGAAATGCAGCGCGCGATCTACGAACAGCTGCGCCAGTATCCGGGCCAGGAAAAGCAGATCCTCGAATTCTTCCGCAGCCAGCCGGGTGCCGCCGCTTCGATCCGCGCTCCGATCTTCGAAGAAAAGGTCATCGACCACCTGCTCACCGAAATCGACGTCACCGACAAGAAGGTGACGAAGGAGGAGCTGCTCGCCGACGAAGAAGGCGAAGCTTCCGAGAAGGCCGACACCAAGAAGGCTGCTCCGAAGAAGAAGGCTGCCGCCAAGGCTGAGGCTTCTGAAGAAGTTGCTGAAGGCGAAGAAGCCGCTCCGAAGAAGAAGGCCGCTCCGAAGAAGAAGGCTTCCGAAGACAGCGCCGAATAATCGGCTCCTTCGCACTGAAATTCAAAAAGCCCTGCCGCATGCGGCAGGGCTTTTTTGTTGAGGCTATAAGGTCAGGCGCTGAAATCGCAGATCGCGTGCTGGCCGATGCGTAGATTCAAAGAGCTAGAGCGCAGCGCGTCCGATTGGACGCACCGCGCTCTAGCTCTAAGGACCCGGTCAGACGGCTTTGCGCGCGTGTGTGAGTTCGGCGACCTTCTTGATATGGCTGACGGCGGCAGTGCCGCCGGCCGTCTTGGTGAAGAGGTCGAGAACCTCTTCCTCATCCTCACCGACCGGTGTCAGAGCCTTGTCCATGTAGTTCTTGACGCCGGCCTCGCGTGCAATCAGGAAAGCCGAAACGCTGAGGCCGATGATCGTGCCGGCCAGGGAAATATGCTTGCGGGCCGTGTCGAAGGCAAAACGCGGCCAGAACAGCAGCGGATGTTCGCGCTTCAGGCCGGGGCGCCGCTCCGAGGGATGCTTCAGGCGCATAAGGCCGCTCTGCAGCGGATGGACGTTCTCCAGCGGCACGGTCGTCGCAAACGACACCAGCACCTTGACGAGACTGCTCAGCTTGATGCCGGACGCCACAGCGCGGCGCAGCAGGGTCTTCATATGGTCGGGTGAATAGTAGAGCGACCAGGCCTCCTGATAGATGCTCTCCCATTCCTGCTTGCTCATCTTCGGATGCGCGGTGCAGACGTGCTCAACGTCGTAGATATTGAGATCGGCATCCATTTCGACGCCCTTCTTCCAGAGAACCTGATGATCCTCGGAGCCCGGCAGGGGGGTCAGAATGAAAAACTCGATGACATCGAGCGGTAATTCTTCCTGAATGATCTTGATGTCGCGGCGGATCGACTCCGGCGTGTCTGCCGGAAAGCCCAGAATATAACCGGCGAGCGTCATGATGCCCTGCGCCTTCCAGGCAAGCAGCATCTTACGATATTCGGTGATCTTGTTCTGGTTCTTCTTGGCGGCGGTCAGATTATCCGGATTGACGTTCTCGAGACCGATGAAGACGCGCGTGACACCGGCGCGCTTCGATTTCTCGATGAAGTTCGGGATCTTGTGGCAGAGCGTGTCCACCTGGATCATCAGGCCGAGCGGAATACCGTCCTTTTCCCTGAGCTCGATCAGCCGGTCGAAGATCGCTTCCCAGTCCTTGTTGCGGGCGAAATTGTCGTCGGTGATGAAGAATTTATGGATGCCCTGCGCCCAGTTCATGCGCACCAGCTTTTCCACATCGTCAGCCGAGCGGAAGCGGGATTTGCGGCCCTGCACGTTGATGATTGTGCAGAACGAGCATTGATAGGGACAACCGCGGCCCGCATCGAAGCTGGTGCTGAGGCCGAGCGTGCGCTGGATATTGTCCTTCGGCAGGAAAGGCACCGGTGTGCCGCCGATGCCGGGAAGATCGTTCATGAAATTGTAGAGCGGTTTCAGCTCGCCGGCGGCTGCGTCGCGCAGCACCATCTCCAGCCGCCCTTCGGCTTCGCCGGCAAACATGGAAACGCCCATCTTGCGGCATTCCTCGAGGCCGATCGCGTCGCCACTCAGCATCGACAGGCATCCCGAGATATGGAAGCCGCCCATCGAAACCGGCAGTCCGGCATCGCGGAACGGGCGGGCGATATCGAGCGCACGGGGATACTGGTTGGACTGGACGCCGATAAGCGCGATCATCCCGAAATTGTCATTGCGTTTGAACTGGGAGATCAGCGCCGCAAAATCGATCCGCGTATTTGTCTCGTCAATGACGGTGATGTCGATGGCGGTGTCGGCCCCAAGCACCTGCCGCTCGGCACATTCGGCGGCAATCCCGTAGATGGCGGCCAGCGAATTGGACGGAATCATCGCCCGCCACCAACGAATCACATAGCCGTCGTCGTCATAATGCGACGGCTTTATCAGGATGAGCTGAAACCGCCTGCGAGCAGCCTCTGAAATTTGGGCCAAAATAATTATCTTTCGTTGTTGGCTGCACACCGGACCTTGATGGCGTCGCAGGCCGGTCTAAGACATGGGTTTCATGCTGTCGAAAGGCGCGCACCATACTTGGGAAGGCGATTAACAAAACGCAATAGAATAACGCAAGGCACGAGCAGCGCCGACCTTACCAATATCTTTTGACATAGGATATAGGCAGTTCGAGGACCTCTTGATCGTCGCCAACAATGTTTCGACGGCCTCGCCGCAGTCGGTACAAAGCCCGCGGACCAGCAGCTCTCAGGTCCCAGCATGAAAGACGAGGGAAATCCCTCGCTTCCTCAGAGCTCTGACTTGATGTCGCCCATTCGATTCCCAGCGTCGAGGCCGGCGATCTTGTAGGCCTCGGCAAGCGTCGGGTAGTTGAAGGTATTTTCGACAAAATATTCGACGGTACCCTTCAGGTTCAGCACGGCCTGGCCGATATGCACCAGCTCGGTGGCACCTTCGCCGACGATGTGTACACCGAGCAGTCGGCGCGTCTTCAGCGAAAAGATCAGCTTCAGGAGGCCGGTCTCGAGGCCCATGATGTGGCCACGCGAGGTTTCGCGGAACCGGGCGATGCCGCATTCGTAGGGAATGCCGCGCTCCTTCATTTCCTCTTCCGTCAGGCCGCATGTTGAGATTTCCGGCACGGCATAAATGCCGTAGGGGAAATATTTCTGCGGCTCCTTAGCGACGGCGCCGATTGCGACGCGCGCTGCGATGCGGCCCTGCTCCATCGACGTGGACGCAAGGCTCGGGAAGCCGACGACATCGCCGGCGGCATAAATATTCGGTACCGAGGTCTGGAAAGTCTCGGGATTGACCTTCAGGCGGCCACGGCTGTCGGCTTCGATACCAACTGCGTGCAGGTTCAGCGTATCGGTGGCGCCCATACGCCCGGCGGCAAAAAGCACCATGTCGGTCACGAGATGCCGGCCGCTATCGAGCGTAAGCTGCACCTTGCCGCTATCGAGTCGTTCAACCTTCTCAGCCTTCGTGCCGAGCAGCAACTTCATGTTGCGGTCGCGCAGCTGATAGGTGAAGTCTTCGACGATTTCCTTGTCGATGAAGTCGAGCATGGTCGATTTCGGATCGATGACGGTTACGGCCGTATCCAGCGCCGAAAAGATCGTTGCATATTCGATGCCGATAACGCCGGCGCCGATGACGACCATGCTGCGCGGYAATTCCTCCATATCGAGCAACTCGTCGCTATCGAGCACGGTCTTGCCGTCGAAGGGCATGTAGTCGGGCCGGAAGGGCTTGGTGCCGACGGCGAGCAGAATGCTGGCGCCGGTCACCGTCATGGTTTCGCCGTCGTCCTTGATGACCTGCAATGTCGTGGAATCGATAAAGCTCGCCTTGCCGCGAATATGCTGCACGCGGTTGCGCGCAAACTGGTGTTCGAGCACTTCCACTTCGTGGTCGAGCGTGATCAGCAGCCGGCGGCRCAGGTCTTCGGCGCTGATTTCCTGCTTGACGCGGTAGCTGCGGCCATAAAAGCCGCGCTCACGCCAGCCGGAAAGATTGAGTGCAGTTTCACGCAGCGTCTTGGAAGGGATCGTGCCGGTATGGACGGACACGCCGCCGACACGCTTTCCCTGCTCGATGACCAGCACTTTCTTGCCGAGTTTTGCAGCCTGGATCGCGCCACGGCGCCCTGCCGGACCGCTGCCTACTACCACGAGATCGTACTGGAACATCATTTAGCCCCGAACTGGAATTGGAATCATATTGCGACGCGAAATGTCGCGCGTTCATCGGTAGCCGGTCAATGTTACAGTTTGTAATTCGGCGCAGTTTAGGAGTTCAAAAAGCCGAACATCGGCTCAAGTCGCTCGAATGTGCGGTCCATCGCATAGGCGCCGATGAAGAAAAGCGACAAATGGCCATACGTCAACGAGATCTGCGATTCAGCTGCCATCTCGCCTTCCTTGGCAACGCCGGCTACGTAGATGGCTGAAGCCAGCCCCGTACGGTCGGCGCCGGCCTTGCAGTGAATGAGCATGGGTTTCGGTGCGGCGGCCATGATCGCCATCAGCTGGCGCCCTTCCTCGATGGAGAGTTCCTTCGTCGCAGACATGCGGAAATCGATATGCTGGACATTGAGGCCCTTCGCTGCGGCGACTTCTTTGTCATACCAGGCCTCGCCACTGCTGTCGCCGCGCAGGTTCAGTACGGATTTGATGCCATACTCCTTGACGAGTTCGCCGAGCTTTGCAGGGGAGGGCTGAGCGGAGCGGTAGACCTGGCCATCGACCACCGCATGCACATTGGTCGAAAGCTGCAGGTAACCGAGATAGAGAACGGTAACGACGAGCAGCAGAAGTGTCAGCCTTATCAGCGATTGAAGGCTCGGCGGCGCGTACAAGCGACCAAGAGAAATGCCCATATTTCCCGTCCTGTTGTCAGTCGCTCAGCTTGAAGAATGCCAAGATGGCTTTTTCATGCCTTAGCCGTGTTCTTATATCAAACGCAGGCCTTTGAGGCTTGCCTGTCCGTCTTTACCGATGATGATGTGATCGTGGATGGCGATACCGAGCGGTTTTGCCGCATCGATGATCATCTTCGTCATGTCGATATCGGCGCGCGATGGGGTGGGGTCGCCCGACGGATGGTTGTGCACCAGAATCAGCGCCGTTGCCGAAAGCTCAAGCGCCCGCCTCACCACCTCACGCGGATAGACAGGTGTGTGGTCCACGGTTCCGCGCCCCTGCACCTCGTCGGCGATCAGCGTATTGCGTTTGTCGAGGAACAGAATGCGGAACTGCTCGCGCGTTTCATGCGCCATTGCCGCATGGCAATACTGGATGACCGACGACCACGAAGAAAGCACCTGCTTATCCCTCAGCTCGCTCTTCAGCGTGCGATGGCCAATGGTGGATATCAGCTTCAGATCGAGCGCCACTGCCTCTCCGACGCCTTTGACCTCCTGCAGCAGTGCTGCAGGTGCGCCGAAGACGCCGGCAAGCGAGCCGAAGCGGTCGATCAATGCCTTGGCGATCGGCTTCGTATCGCGGCGCGGGATCAGCCGAAAAAGCAGGAGTTCGAGGATTTCATAATCGGCAAGCGCCGTATCGCCATGTTCGCGGAAGCGGTTGCGCAGCCTCTCGCGATGGCCGTGATAATGCTCTTCCTTGACGGGCAGGGCGGTTTTTTTGGCGGGAGCTGCAGCCTTTGACGGCTGTCCGAAAAACGCCCGTTCGTCTGCCACGAGATCGTCGTCCGTGTCGAAAGGCAGTTCGTCATCGCCAGCCTGCGGAACGGGCCCTTTCGCCATCGACAATGTCACCCGTTGAGCGGTGGCAGGCCCGGCCGGTCGAGGCCGGCGGGCGAAAGCGTGAAGATTTCGCAGCCGTTTGCGGTCACGCCGATCGTATGTTCGTACTGTGCTGATAGCGACCGGTCGCGCGTCACGGCGGTCCAGCCGTCAGCTAGTACCTTCACGTGCGGGCGTCCGAGATTGATCATCGGCTCGATGGTGAAGATCATACCTTCGCGCAGTTCCGGCCCTTCATTGGCGCGGCCGTAATGCAGGATGTTCGGCGAATCGTGGAAAAGGCGGCCGACACCATGGCCGCAGAAATCGCGCACCACGGAGCAGCGCTCGGCTTCGGCGTAGGTCTGGATCGCTTCGCCGATCGCGCCGGTGCGGGCGCCGGGATGCACGGCGGCGATACCACGCATCAGCGACTCATAGGTCACTTCGAGCAGCCGTTCGGCAGCGCGCTTGACCTGGCCGACCGGATACATCCGGCTCGAATCCCCATGCCAGCCATCAACGACGAAGGTCACGTCGATGTTGACGATATCGCCCTCGCGAAGCGGCTTGTCGTCGGGAATGCCGTGACAGACCACATGGTTGATCGAGGTGCAGGTGGACTTCGTATAGCCGCGATAGTTCAGCG
Organism: Rhizobium sp. 05L429; assembly: GCF_056397645.1. Taxonomy (NCBI): domain Bacteria; kingdom Pseudomonadati; phylum Pseudomonadota; class Alphaproteobacteria; order Hyphomicrobiales; family Rhizobiaceae; genus Rhizobium; species Rhizobium sp. 05L429. The sequence continues at coordinate 39,174 of NZ_JBFTNV010000018.1, forward strand.
TTGCCGGATAGGCACCGTGATCCATGCCGAATTCGAAAACGAAGCGATCGATTTCATTGGTTGCGAGACCTGGCTTGACGATGTCGGCAAGCGCATCGAGGCAGCGTGCGGTCAGCTGGCACGCGTTGCGCATTCCCTCGAATGCTTMAGGGCCATAAAGCCTGATGGCGCCCGTATTTTTCGGCGGCGCGGAGGAGGCTTCGATATAATTCACCATTGCAAGGCCTTAGCAGAAATTGTCGTCTCTGTTCATAATGCAGCTATGCCKGGTTCGTCCATCGCGATCAACCGCATGGCCAAGATTTCTCGGGGCGTTGCATCGGGTGAAAAATGCCGCCGGGCCGCCCGCCAGCGTTAGCAGAGCTGAAGACCATCAATATCCACAGTCTTCTCAATAAGATAGGATTGTAGGTGGAAAATTCCACTGTTACTCACCGATTGGTGACAGACCGGGGTTGACCGAATGCTGAATGAAACTGCCGTGGCCGTGCTCGAACAGACGAGTGCCGCTGAGCCTGAAAAGCGTATMCGCGATAGAAGCGCCACCGAGCGCGCCATCCTGAAGGCGGCCAAGAACCTGCTGGCCGAAGAAGGCTTCCAGAATTTCGGCATCAATGCCGTCGCCCGCCGCTCCGGCTGCGACAAGCAACTTATCTACCGTTATTATGGCGGTCTCGATGGTCTCGTCGAGGCGATCGGCGCCGATCTCGGCAACTGGGTCAAGGACCGCATCCCCGAAGATACCGGCGGCATGTTCCTCTTGACTTATGGCGACCTCATGGAGCGGCTGGCGCTGCTTTTCCTGGAAGCGCTGCGCGACGATCCGCTGATGCGCCGCATCGTCGCCTGGGAAGTGTCCGAAAATACCGAGCAGGTGAGGCGGCTTTCCGAAGCGCGCTCCAAGGCGCTCGGCCAGTGGCTCGATCGCATGCGCGGCTCGCTGGCGCCTCCGAAGGGCATCGACACCGCAGCCGTCAATGCGCTGATCTTTGCGTCGATCCAGCATCTGGTGCTTTCTGCTGCCGCAGGCGGTCAGTGCGCGGGCCTGGTGCTGAAGAACGCCAAGGACTGGGAGAAGGCGGCAACAGCGCTGAAGCGGCTGGTGCGCGGCGTTTACGGCTGAGTAATCCACAGGCTCCGTCCGCCCGTTAACCTTAACAATTGGTTTACGTTGCCTGGTGCCGGTTAACTCGCCAGTGTGGTCTACAGTAGAAATGTAACGAGTGTGGACCCGAGTTCAGTCATGGGAACCAGAATCGCCAGAACCGCGTTGCTTCTCGCGGCGATGATGTTTTTCGCTGTGCTGGCGCTGGATATCGCCGTGCCAACGCTCGTACTCTGCATCATGGCATCGTCGGTCCGGCTCGTTTCCTTTGAAATGCCGGTCCTGCACAAGCACGAAGGAGAGGCCGCATGAAGTGGTTTCTGATCTTCTGGGCCGGTCCGATCGTCTTCCTGGCGGGCTGGTACTGGCTTTCTTATTACGATCTGAACTTCGGCATCTTCATGCTGACGCGGCAGGTCCATGACCTGACTTTCCAGCTCTACGGCAAGGTGCTCGGCCTTCCGCCGCAGGAAATCCCACCGCTCGTCGCCCGCGCGATTGCGGTCGACAGCCTCGTCGTCTTCGCCATCATGGGCTTCCGCAAGCGCCGTCAGATCGCCGCCTGGTGGAAGGCGCGTCACGCCTCGGGATCGTCGACAGATCTCGCCAGCAAGGAAAGCCTGTCGAGCGCTCCCTGAAGGATGAAGCTCGCCGCTGCGGAATCGATCCGTTCGGCGCGTTTTGCCCGCGAAACATCCATTTCCAGCAAGGCCCGTTCGGCGGCCACGGTCGACAGCCGCTCGTCCCAATAGACAAAGGGAAGAGCGGTTTTCTGCTCCATGTTACGCACGAAGGCCCGCGTCGCCTGCACGCGCGGCCCTGCCGATCCATCCATGTTCATGGGCAGGCCGATGACGAAGGCTGCGACTTTTTCTTTCGTGGCAAAGGCCAGCAGGGTCTCGGCATCKATGGTGAATTTCTCGCGCTTGATGACCGGGCGCGGCGTGGCGAAGCGGCGACCGAGATCGGACATGGAAAGCCCGATCGTCTTGGTGCCGAGATCGAGGCCGGCGATTGCCTGTCCAGGCCCGATCGTTTCGGCCAGTTCCTCGATCGTCAGCACCGTCATTGCTCTGTCATCCCGTCAAGAGAAATTGAAGTTCCCACCGCTTTTCTTTGCGGCCATATCGGCTATGTCCTTAGAGCAATTCGAGGAAAAGTGCGAAACGGTTTTCCGCCGCTAAGGGCGTCGCACTGCTCTGGTCCCGAAATCGTCTTTCGCACCACATAATCAAGGAGACTTTTCATGAAGATCACCTGGCTCGGCCATTCTGCTTTCCGTATCGAAACGAAAGCCGCCAAAATCCTGATCGATCCCTTCCTGACCTATAATTCGTCCTTCGTCGGCCAGGATATCAAGAACGTGACCAACGGTATCACCCATATCCTGCTGACGCACGGCCATGGCGACCATGTCGGTGATACCGTCCAGATTGCCAAGGATACCGGCGCCATCGTTCTCGCCAATGCCGACCTTGCTTCCTGGCTCGGGACCAAGGGCGTCGACAAGCTCGAAATGGGCAATACCGGCGGCACGGTCCCGCTCGGCAGCTTCACCGCCACCTTCACCAATGCGCTGCATTCCTCCGCGCAGACCACCGAAGACGGCGTTTCGCATTCGCTCGGCAGCGCGAACGGTCTCGTACTGCATTTCGAGGATGAACCGAGCCTCTTCCACATGGGCGACACGGATATCTTCTCTGACATGGCGCTGATCAACGAGTTGCACCAGCCGGACATCGGCATCGTTCCGATCGGCGACCGCTTCACCATGGGTGGCGCGGTGGCAGCTCTCGCTTGCCAGCGTTACTTCAACTTCAAGACGGCGATCCCCTGCCACTACGGCACCTTCCCGATCATCGACCAGACGCCGGAAAAATTCATTGCCGGCATGGAAGCCTCGAAGACGCAAGTGAAGGCGCCTAAGCCCGGCGAAAGCCTGTCGCTCTGAAGCCCAAGCTCTCAAATACCCAAGGATTTGAGGGCTGGAATTATGCGTTGCCGAAAAGGCAAACCCGTTGCACAGGACGGACATGGTCTTTATAGCGGTAGGAAAATTCCTATCCGGAGAATGCCATGTCCGTCGATCTCGCCACCGTTAAGCGCGTTGCGCGCCTTGCTCGTATTGCCGTCTCGGAAGAAGAGGCAAATCGCATGGTCGGTGAGTTGAACGGCATCCTCGGCTTCGTCGAGCAGCTTTCCGAAGTTGATGTCGAGGGTGTCGAGGCCATGACCTCGGTAACGCCGATGGACATGAAGAAGCGCACCGATGTCGTCAATGACGGCAACAAGGCCGCCGATGTCGTTGCCAATGCGCCGATAACCGACCACAATTTCTTCCTGGTGCCGAAAGTCGTCGAATAAGGTTTTGACCGCCTCTTTCCGACCCTGTTGCCATTTCCAGATCTGAAGCGAAAACACGATGAGCGAACTCACCAGCCTGACCATTGCCGAAGCCCGCCAGAAGCTGCGCGGCAAGGAAATCACCGCAACCGAACTGACCGMGGCCTATATCTCGGCTATCGACKCGGCCAATGGTCACCTTAACGCCTATATCAAGGTCACGCCGGATCTTGCACGCGTCATGGCAAAGAATTCCGACGAGCGCATCGCCGCCGGAAAGGCGGGCGATCTCGAAGGCATTCCGCTCGGTATCAAGGACCTCTTCGCAACCGTGGGCGTGCACACCCAGGCCTGCAGCCATATCCTCGATGGTTTCGAACCACGTTATGAATCCACCGTAACCCAGAACCTATGGGATGACGGCGCCGTCATGCTCGGTAAGCTCAACATGGACGAGTTCGCGATGGGCTCCTCCAACGAAACCTCGCACTATGGCGCGGTCATCAACCCCTGGCGCGCGGCAGGCTCCAACCAGCAGCTCGTACCGGGCGGTTCTTCCGGTGGTTCGGCCTCAGCCGTTGCCGCCCATCTCTGTGCCGGAGCGACTGCAACCGATACCGGCGGCTCGATCCGCCAGCCGGCCGCCTTTACCGGTACCGTTGGTATCAAGCCGACCTATGGTCGTTGCTCGCGCTGGGGCACAGTTGCTTTCGCCTCCTCTCTCGATCAGGCCGGCCCGATCGCCCGGGACGTTCGCGATGCCGCTATCCTGCTGAAATCGATGGCAAGCGTCGATGCCAAGGACACGACCTCGGTCGACCTGCCGGTACCGGATTACGAAGCCGCCATCGGCCAGTCGCTGAAGGGCATGAAGATCGGCATCCCGAACGAATACCGTGTCGACGGCATGCCCGACGAGATCGAAGCCATCTGGCAACAGGGCATTGCCTGGCTGAAGGATGCTGGTGCCGAGATCGTCAACATTTCTCTGCCGCACACCAAATATGCTCTGCCGGCCTATTACATCGTAGCCCCCGCCGAAGCCTCTTCGAACCTCGCCCGCTATGACGGCGTGCGCTACGGCTTGCGCGTCGACGGCAAGGATATCCTTGAGATGTACGAGAAGACGCGCGCCGCCGGATTCGGCCAGGARGTCAAGCGCCGCATCATGATCGGTACCTATGTGCTCTCGGCCGGCTATTACGACGCCTATTACCTGCGCGCCCAGAAGGTTCGCACGCTGATCAAACGCGATTTCGAACTCGCCTTCGATGCCGGCGTTGATGCCATCCTGACGCCGGCTACTCCGTCCTCCGCCTTCGGTGTCGCCGACGAGAACCTCGCTGCCGATCCGGTAAAGATGTACCTCAACGATATCTTCACGGTGACGGTCAACATGGCCGGCCTGCCGGGCATCGCCGTTCCCGCCGGTCTGGACCATAAGGGCCTGCCGCTCGGACTGCAGCTCATCGGCAAGGCCTTTGACGAGGAAACCCTTTTCAAAACCGCCCATGTCATCGAACAGGCCGCCGGCAAGTTCACGCCGGCCAAGTGGTGGTAACCGGCTTACCGATCCAAAAGATTACAGACGCCGGCCACAAAATGGTCGGCGTCGTTGATTCTGCCGGTCCGTTTGTAGACGCAATTGGCCCAGCGCTAGTACAGCCGCCGCACGCTTGGCAGCCTTGACGCTTGATCAGATTCTTGAGCGTAAGGTGACGATCAATACTGAGGCAGCCGAGAAGGTCCGCGAGGACATGGCGACGATCGGTATTGAGGTCTCCGGTATCGAACTCAAGGATGTGACCTGCCGGGCGAAATGCGCGAGATCCTCAACCAGGTCGTTGCGGCTGAGAAGCAGGCCGAAGCGAACGTCATTCGCCGCCGTGAGGAAACGAATGCCACGCGTTCGCTCCTCAACACGGCAAAGGTCATGGCCGAAAATCCGGTCATGCTGCGTCTGAAGGAGCTGGAGGCTCTTGAAACCATCGCCGGCAAGGTTGGTCACCTGACCATCCACAACGGTACGGGCGGGTTGATGAACGACATCATCAATCTGCGCGATTGAAGAAAGGCAGGCGCCGTCTCGGATTTCGAGCCGGCGCCTGTTATAGAGGGAGAACTTTGCGGGAGAGGGTCTCATGCCGAAACAGGATCTTGCGCGGTTGATCGAGGCATTTGATCGCCTCTCTGCCAGCGGCTTTAAAATGGGCGCGGAGTGGGAGGTGGTTCACGAAATCTGCCAGAACCATGAAGGCGAGCAGCCCTTCGATTGGGGCCATGCCCTTTGCCACCATGTCGAAGGCGATGACTGGAACGCCGGCTATTGGTATCGACGCGCCGGCAAGRCGGTCGGCACAGGCACGATCGCCGAGGAGTGGACGGCAATGCGTACCGAGCTTTCCGAGAAGCTTTGAAACTCTCCTGGCCGCACGGCAACATCGCCGCGCGGCCAGGCTCTTGTCATACCTATTTGTTATCGAGTTGCGCTCTGACGAGCTTCAGCCCTCTCTCGGTAATCCGATATGGCTGACCGGCGGAAGACTTGATCGCCTTCAGCCGTTTCAGCTTGCGGAAAAGCTCCAGACCGAAGCCGGGATAGACCCAGCCGTCGCGGGTGAAGCAGCTCACCATCTCGATTTTTCTGTTGTCGCGGGTAATTTCGATACGGCCGCCCTGGGCCATAAGGTGCAGGATGCGCTGTTCTGCGCGTGAGATGTCCATTGCTGTTGATCCGGAAACGCGCCTTCATGAAGGCGCACGAAAACGATCTGGCGTTCGGAATTATCCGATACGCCGCGGCTTCGTTTTTCGGGCCCATGCGCGCGAGGCTGTGCTTGCGGGCAGGGGCCTTTACCGGGTCTCAGACAGGTTAGACATAAACACCTCTAGGCAATTCCAGCAAAAGTGTTCAGCTGTTTTGCGTCCGGAATTGCGTGAAACAAAGAGATAGAGTGTTTTCGTATTTCGCAGAAAACGGAAATACTCTATCGGGCTTTTTATCAGTAACCACAATCCGGTCAAGCAGGCGCAGCGGAACAAAAGCTGCCGATAACATGCTTTCGCTTCTTCATCTCATTGTAGGGACTGGAAAATTGCCCGACTCAATGGTCTACTCCCTGTTGTAGAGCGGAGGTGCCATTGATCCACATTCGCAATGCCCGCGAAGGCGAAACGGAGCTCTTGAGCGAGATTGGCTTGCGAGCCTGGCAGAGAGCGATGGCATTGATCGGCGAATCGGACGCCATGACGGATGGAGCCCGCACTGCCTTCAGGACTTTTGTAGATAATAACTGGCTGACCATCACGGTCGTCGAGCAGAACGGACAGGTTGCCGGTTGGGCGGCGCGCGAGGGGCTGGACGAGACGATTTCCGACTTCTGGATCGCCCCGACCTTCAATCGCCGGGGGCTCGGCACTGCGCTGCTGGAGCATATTGAGGCCGATATTTTCGAGCGGGGCTTCGAGGAGGCAGCAATGCAGACCCATTCGGGAAATTCCGAGGCGATCGCCTTCTTCCAGAAGCATGGCTACGCGATCCGCTGGCTGTCGGTAGCCTATAATCCGAAGCTTGACCGCGATGTGCCATCGGTCGGTCTCAGCAAGCATCTCGGTCCGCAAGAGCCGGAAGGTTACGGTCCCGGTTTCTAGACCTCTTCCCGGGGCACTGAAAGCCTTGCACCGGCAGGCCATTTCCTTTACCTCACCAGTTGAAAAGAACAGCCTTCGAAGAGCATCTCATGACCATTGTCGACGTTCGCACGCCTGATCAGAAACGTTATATCCCCGGCGCCACCGGTGATTGGGAAGTCATCATCGGCCTGGAAGTCCATGCCCAGGTGCTCTCCAATTCCAAGCTTTTCTCCGGCGCTTCGACGGAGTTCGGCAAGCCGCAAAATTCGAACGTCTCACTCGTCGATGCGGCCATGCCCGGCATGTTGCCCGTCATCAACGAGGAATGCGTCAAGCAGGCTGTGCGCACCGGCCTCGGCCTGAAGGCGCAGATCAACAATCGTTCGGTCTTCGACCGCAAGAATTATTTCTATCCCGACCTGCCGCAGGGCTATCAGATCTCGCAGTACAAGGATCCAATCGTCGGCGAAGGCAAGATCGTCATCTCCCTCGGCCCTGACCGTCAGGGCCAGTTCGAGGATATCGAAATCGGCATCGAGCGCCTGCACCTGGAGCAGGATGCCGGCAAGTCGATGCACGACCAGCATCCGACCATGTCCTATGTGGACCTGAACCGCTCCGGCGTAGCGCTGATGGAAATAGTCTCCAAGCCGGATATGCGCACCTCGGATGAGGCCAAGGCCTACATGACGAAGCTGCGCTCGATCGTGCGCTACCTCGGCACCTGCGACGGCAACATGGACGAAGGCTCAATGCGTGCCGACGTCAACGTCTCCGTGCGCCGTCCGGGCGAGCCCTTCGGGACGCGCTGCGAAATCAAGAACGTCAACTCCATCCGCTTCATCGGCCAGGCAATCGAATTCGAAGCCCGCCGGCAGATTGGCATTATCGAGGATGGGGGCACGATCGATCAGGAAACCCGCTTGTTCGACGCGAACAAGGGCGAGACGCGGTCCATGCGCACCAAGGAAGATGCGCATGACTATCGCTACTTCCCCGATCCGGACCTGCTGCCGCTAGAATTCGACKACGCCTTCGTCAGCGATCTCGCACAGCATCTGCCGGAACTGCCCGACGACAAGAAGGAGCGCTTCGTCCGCGAGCTCGGCCTCTCGATCTACGACGCCTCCGTGCTCGTCTCGGAAAAGGCGATTGCCGATTACTTCGAAGCCGTTGCGGAAGGCCGCGACGGCAAGGCGGCGGCCAACTGGGTTATCAACGATCTGCTCGGCGCACTGAACCGCACCGGCAAGGATATCGAGGAAACGCCGGTTTCTCCGGCCCAGCTCGGTGCCATCATCGACCTCATCAAGGCTGAGACCATCTCCGGCAAGATCGCCAAGGATGTTTTCGAGATCGTGCTCAACGAAGGCGGCGACCCGGCCGAAATCGTCGAGACGCGCGGCCTGAAGCAGGTGACGGATACCGGCGCGATCGAAAAGGCCGTCGATGAGATCATCGCTGCCAATCCGGACCAGGTTGCCAAGGTTCAGGCCAAGCCGACGCTTGCCGGCTGGTTCGTCGGTCAGGTGATGAAGGCGACGGGTGGCAAGGCCAACCCGCAGGCCGTGCAAGCGCTCGTCAAGGCCAAGCTCGGCATCGAGGAATAAGCCAACGGCATCAGCCGAATGGTGTGAAGCGGTTTTCGGAAGGCCGATGCCGCCGGGAGAAAGTCTTGGTTTATTTCGTCCGAACAGCCAGCGAGCGCGATCTCGACAAGGTTCGCGCCCTCCTGGTCGAGAGCTTTCATGCTGCCTATGATGCCGGCCACGGCATTGCGAAGGTCAACGAACTGATCGCCAATCTCTTTTCGCCGACTGCGCTGAAGGCGCGGCTCACGAAGAAGAACGCCGAATTCCTCGTTGCCGATGACGGCCGCGACATCGGTGGCATGGGCTATGCGGCAATGTCGGACGAGATGACGAAGACGGTCATGCTGCACCTCCTCTACATCCGGCCGGATCAACAGCGACAGGGCATCGGGCGCGATATCTTCGCCGAGCTGGAAACCTGCTTTCCGGATGCGGAGATCATGCGGCTGGAAGTCGAGGTGCAAAACCACGAAGCCATTCATTTCTACACGCGGCTCGGTTTCGTCGAGTCCGGCCGCAAGGAGAACAGTGGTCCCGGCCAGTCCGGCATTCCGACACTGGTCTTCGAAAAGGCGCTCGAGCCGCATTGAATGGCATCGGGCGACATTATCATCCGCGAGGCACGTGAGGCCGATCTGCCGGCATTGATCGCCATGTTCGCCGCCGATCCGCTGGGCGGCCATGGCGACACGACCGATGTTGAGGTCTATCCGGATTATGCCGGCGCCTTCGCGACGATCGCGGCGTCTTCCAATCAAACGCTTTATGTCGCCGAACTGGCAGGCGACGTCGCCGGCACCTTCCAGACGATGATCACCACATCGCTGAACGGACGCGGCGCATCCGCCATGATCATCGAGGCGGTGCAGACGCGCGCCGATCTGCGCGGGCAGGGCATCGGCGCTCGAATGATCGAATTTGCCATTGCCGAGGCGAAAAGTCGCGGTGTCCGGCTCRTGCAGTTGACATCGAATGCGGCGCGCAAGGATGCCCACCGCTTCTATGAAAGGCTGGGCTTCAAGCCGTCGCATCTCGGTTTCAAGATGGCCCTGAAATGACCGCAGTTTCGGTGGGAATCACTGGACAATTCGGCTTGGCGGCGGCATAAGCGAAAAGCCTATCTGCTTTCGTCCGCGTCCTGCGGCCACGAGGAAAAGACATGATCAAGTTCCTGCTGCACACCTTCACTTGGTGGAACAACTACACCTTCGGCACGCTGTTCGCCCTTCGTGGCTTCAAGCGCGTTGGTGAAGATGAGTTGGGCAATGTCTATTATGAAGGCGGTCTTTCTTCTTACGGCCTGCCGAAGCGCTGGGTGATCTACAAGGGTTACGCCGAAGCTTCCGCCATTCCTCCGGGCTGGCATGGCTGGATGCATCACCGCACCAATGTTGCGCCGTCGCAGGAAAATTACGTTGCCAAGGAATGGCAGAAACCGCACCGCGCCAACCCGACCGGCTCGCCCCAGGCCTACCGCCCGCCGGGCTCGCTCTCGGTTGCCGGCGAACGTCCGCGCGTAACCGGCGACTATGACGCCTGGACGCCGGGCAACTGAGCATCGGCATCCGATAGCGGGTTCTGACCCGCGCTTTGGCCACAATTGACCTTTACCCGCAGGTTGGCCGCAATCGCTGCGGCCATGAACCTGATATGTGCTGGAGACGGGTAGATATGAAGCTTTCCCTGCGAAACACGGTCCTGCCGGCTGCGGGAGCTGTATCGCTGGCGCTTTCCGCCGGGCTTCTTTCCACTCCAGTACAGGCTGCCCGCATCGATAATCCGGTCGCCGTCTTCTCCGGCCTCGACAAGATCACCGGCCGCATCACCACTTTCGATGTCTATGTCAACGAGACAGTTCAGTTCGGCGCCCTGCAGGTCACGCCGAAGGCCTGTTATTCACGCGACCAGTCGGAAGCCCAGAAGATCGACGGTTTCGTCGAAGTCGATGAGATCACGCTGGACCGCAAGATCCGCCGCATCTTCACCGGCTGGATGTTTGCCGACAGCCCCGGCCTCAACGCCGTTGAGCATCCGATCTATGACGTCTGGCTGAAGGACTGCAAACAGAACTCGGATGTCCCGGCACCGGATAGCGCCGGCGCGAAGTAAGAGCGGCCGCCTTATCGGCAGGTCTTTCAGCCGAAAATCGACCATGGCGACGAGATAACCGCCGCGCAGGTGCGTGTCGCACAAAACCCGTTCGATGCGACACGCCCGCAGACGGTACTATGCGTTGGGCGTTTTCTTGCCGGTGAAGAGCCTCTTCACAAAGCTCAGCGCCCCGCCAAACACCACAAATACCAGGATCCAGGCCTTCTTGAGAAAAACGGCGGCCATGGCCAGCAAGCCGACCTTCGCGGCCACCTTGGCGCCGGCACCGGCAGCGATCATCCCCGCCATGCCGTAGGCAGCGATCTTGTCGCCATCCACATAATCGCCGTAGGTCATCCCCTTGTCGAACTGCACGAGGTTGGTGACGGTCGGGATGGCGGTCTCGATTTCTTTCAGCTCCGCAAGGCCGGCGATGAAATCGAACTCCAGAACACCTTCGCGCCCGAGCACGCGCACGGAATAGTTCAGGGTGTGGTCCGCCTTCATGTCATCGCCGAACAGCAGATCGCGCGCCCAGTGCAGCGCATGTGCAGACTTGTCATAGTGCGGCGCGGAAGCCCAGCCGATCAGCGTGATCCTCGGAAAGCCCTGCTTCTGGCGCTCGGCATTGTTCTCGCTGATGGAATCCTTGATATTCTGCAGCAGTTCGTCAAAGTCGGTCGTTGCCGCGTCCGCATCCGAGACATATCCATCCGCCTTGTACTCGACGATCGAACCCCAGGATCCGACATCCGTCGGCGCATATTTGGCCGGGAATATCATTCCAAGCGTCCCCTCGGCTGCTGTAACAGGGTTTCCCCAGATATCGACAAGCACCGTCTTCGTATCGGCAGGGTTGAGATAATAAAAACCGGTCGGCACGTTCAAAGTCGCCTTCGCGGCAGGCAGCTTGATCGCCCCTTGCTGGAAGTCGAGCTTTTCCAGCAATGGCTTTTCTTGATCGGAAAAGTCCGTTCTGTTTGGAAACATCTCCTGGTAGGGGCGGGCGTCGGCCGTTCCGGCAGCCAGGATAAAAAGGACCGCAACCGCAAAATATCGCTTCAAAACTCTATCCTCCATTGCATTCCAACCTTAATTGCAGTGGCTGGAAAATCAACGCTAGGATGAGGATTTCAACCTTAAAACTTAAGGTGTGGTGACTCCATCGCCGCGGCAAGCAGCAGTGCATAGTCCGCCTTCGGCACGTCGATCGCCCCGAATGTCTTCAGATGTTCCGTCGTGAATTGCGTATCGAGCAGAGTGAAGTGCTTCTGCTTCAAGCGTTCCACCAGATGCACGAGACAGATCTTCGAAGCGTCGGTCCGCCGCGAAAACATGCTTTCCCCGAAGAAGGCAGAGCCGAGCGAGACGCCGTAGAGTCCGCCKATGAGTTCATTGCCGTCCCAGGCTTCGACGGAATGGGCGTGACCCATGCGGTGCAGGGCGGAATAGAGCGTCCTGATGGTCTCGTTGATCCAGGTGCTCGGGCGATCGGATGTCTCGCTCGCGCAGGCGGTAATGACAGCATCGAAGTCACCGTTGAAGCGGATGTCGAAGGGCTTCTGCCGGATCGTCTTTCGAAGACTCTTGGAAATATGGAAGTGATCGTCGAGCGGCAGCACGCCGCGGACATCCGGTTCGACCCAGAAGATTTCCGGATCGTCGGCGGATTCGGCCATGGGAAAGAGGCCGATCGAATAGGCGCGCAGGAGGATTTCCGGGGTAATACCTGGTGACTTCCTGCGCGCTCCTGCCATTCCTGTCCTATGCTGCCGGCTTGCTGTTGGCGAGATACTTTTCCAGCCAGTGAATATCATAGTCGCCGTTGGCGATATCCTGGTTGGAAACGAGATCCTGAAACAGTGGCAGCGTCGTCTTGATTCCGTCAACGACAAATTCATCGAGGGCGCGGCGCAGACGCATCATGCATTCGACGCGCGTGCGGCCGTGGACGATCAGCTTGCCGATGAGGCTGTCGTAGTAAGGCGGGATCTTGTAGCCCTGATAGGCGCCGGAATCGATGCGAACACCAAGACCGCCAGGTGCGTGGAAATGCGTGATCGTACCGGGCGAGGGCACGAAGGTGCGCGCGTCCTCGGCATTGATGCGGCATTCGATGGCATGGCCCTGGAAGTGCACTTCGTCCTGCGTGACGGAGAGACCGCCGCCCGAGGCGACACGGATCTGCTCATGCACGAGGTCGATGCCGGTGATGGCTTCCGTGACCGGGTGTTCCACCTGCAGGCGGGTGTTCATTTCGATGAAATAGAACTCGCCGTTTTCGTAGAGGAACTCGATCGTGCCGGCGCCGCGATATTTCAGCTTCTTCATGGCGTCGGCGCAGGTCTGGCCGATCTTCATGCGCTGCTCGACATTGAGGGCGGGAGAATTGGCTTCTTCCCAGACCTTCTGGTGACGGCGCTGCAGCGAGCAGTCGCGTTCGCCAAGATGGACCGCATTGCCTTCGCCGTCGCCGAACACCTGGATTTCGATGTGGCGCGGCTTTTCGAGATACTTTTCCATATAGACGGCATCGTTACCGAAGGCTGCGGCCGCTTCGGTGCGGGCCGTCGACCATGCCTCGATCAGGTCGGCTTCGGTCTTGGCGACCTTCATGCCGCGTCCGCCGCCGCCGGCCGTTGCCTTGATCAGCACCGGATAGCCGATTTCGGCCGCCGTTTTCAGTGCGTCTTCTTCTGTCTTTACCTCACCGTCGGAGCCGGGGACAACAGGAATGCCGAGTTCCTGAGCGGTCGTCTTGGCGGTGATCTTGTCGCCCATGAGACGGATATGCTCCGCCGTCGGGCCGATGAAGGTGATGCCGTGTGCTTCGAGGATATCGGCGAACTTGGCATTTTCCGACAGGAAGCCGTAACCCGGATGCACGGCGTCGGCGCCGGTGATTTCACAGGCTGCGACGATCTGGTGGATGTTGAGGTAGCTTTCGCGCGACGGCGGAGGGCCGATGCAGACGCTCTCGTCGGCAAGGCGCACATGCATGGCGTCGGCATCAGCCGTCGAATGCACGGCCACACTTGCGATGCCGAGCTCCTTGCAGGCGCGCAGCACGCGAAGGGCGATCTCGCCTCGATTGGCTATGAGGATCTTCGAAATCATTGGCAAAGCCTTATTCGACGACGACGAGCAGCTGGCCGTATTCGACGGGCGAGCCGTCTTCGACGAGGATTTCCGTGACCTTGCCGGACTTGGGCGAGGGGATCTGGTTCATCGTCTTCATCGCTTCGATGATGAGGAGCGTCTGGCCTTCCTTGACGGTGGCGCCCACTTCGATGAACGCGCGCGCGCCCGGTGCGGGAGCCATGTAGACCGTGCCGACCATCGGCGCATTGACGGTGTTGGCCGGGTTACGGCCAGCCGGAGCTGCGACCGCAGCAGCCACCGGGGCTGCCGCAACCGGCGCCGCATAGGCAGGGCCTGCGATCGGTGCCTGGATATACTGGGGCGTGCCTGCGCGCGAAACGCGGATACGCAGATCCTCCTGTTCGACTTCGATCTCGGTCAGATCGGTGTCCTTCAGGATGTTGGCGAGATCGCGGATCAGTGCCTGATCGATAGCGGATTTCTTTTCAGCCATGAGTGTTGCCCTGTCTTCTTCTTATGCTGTGATGTTCTTCAGCGCGTGGAGCGCCAGGATGTAGCTGTGAGGCCCAAAGCCGCAGATCACGCCCTTGCATGCCGGGGCGATCATCGACTTGTGGCGGAATTCTTCCCGTGCATGCACATTGGATATGTGGAGCTCGATGACGGGAATGGAAATAGCGCGGATCGCATCATGCAGCGCGACCGACGTGTGCGTATAGGCGCCTGCATTGATGGCAACCCCGACGGCCTTTTCATCCGCTTCGTGGAACCAGTCCACCAGCGTGCCTTCGTGGTTGCTCTGCCGGAAATCGATGTCGAAACCGAGTTCGCGGCCTGCAGCCTTGCAGTCCGCCTCGATGTCCTTGAGCGTCTTGCCGCCATAGATGCCAGGTTCTCGCTTGCCCAGCATATTGAGGTTGGGCCCGTTCAGGACAAAAATCGTTTGCGTCATCGAATGTTCCGTTTGGCGCACCGGCTGTTGATCCTCTCCGGATCAGACGACCGTTACGCGGTTCACTGTATTCATCGCGTCCTGTGACAGCCTCTCGGCGGCAAAGGCACGGGAATGCGCGAGCGCCACCTATAGACTCCACGCGGGCTTATTGAAAGCCCTTACAGAATCGGCAGGGGACGCCGCGCCATGTTTGTCCACATGGCTGAAGCGCTTCGATTTAGGCGATTTGATGGGCGCGGGTTCAGCAGCTCGTCTTGCCGCAGGCCCGCATGTTCTTCACCTTGGCTTCGAGATCGTCGATGCCGACGGCGCCGGGCACCATTTCGTTGCCGATCACATAGGATGGTGTACCGCTGATACCGAGATTGGCGGCGAGCTGGTAGGTCGCCTGCATGATGTCATCGTTCGGGTTCTTTTTCATCTCCGCGCGGATCTTGTCTTCGCTGACGCCAAGAGAAGAGGCAACCTGGATCGCGGTGTCCTCCGAGGCGCGGCCATCGCTACCGAGCAGAGCCACGTGGAAATCGCTATACTTTTCCGGCGCGAGTCGGCGGAAGGCATCAGCAACGCGATGTGCCGCGACCGAATCCGGTCCGAGGATCGGGAATTCCTTCAGTACGAAGCGGACGTTTTTATCCTTCTTCAGGAGCGCCTGCATGTCGGGCAGGGCATGGCGGCAGTAGGTGCAATTGTAATCGAAGAATTCGACGACGGTGACATCGCCCGTGGGGTTGCCGAGCGTCACGTCATTTTTGGAATCGAAGATGCCGTCGGTGTTGTTCTCGATCGCCATCGTGGCCTTCACCTGCTGAGCCATCTGCTGCTTCTTCTGTAGCGCATCCTGCACATCAAGCATGATTTCCGGATTTTCGATGAGGTACTGCTTGATGAATTCACCCAGTTCCTTCTTCTGCTGGTCGTCGAATGCAAATGCCTGAGCCGGAAGGGCGATGGAGGCTGCAAGCGCCAGCGCGGTGAGCGTTTTGGAGAAGAAGGCCATGGTATCCTCGTCGTCGACGGATGGGTTTTCAAACAAAAAATACCATCGCCGGGTTAATGGGCTTGGATGCGTCTGCACCAAATTACGGCGCGTCGGGCCGCCATCAAACAGGAATTTTCCTCCGATCCAAGCCCTCTCGGGATTGTGATGAGCCGATTATTGCGGCAATTGTCTGGCCGTTATCTGAAGCCAGGCAGGAAGTGATCGTGTTTTCCATATCGAAACGCAGCGAAGTCGAACCGTTCCACGCTATGGATGTTCTGGCCGAAGCGACGAAGCGGCGGGCAGGCGGTCACCCCGTCATTTCCATGGCCGTCGGCCAGCCCTCGCATCCCGCACCCCAGGCAGCGCTTGAAGCCGCTCGTGCGGCGCTCGCAGAAGGGCGCATCGGGTATACGGATGCGCTCGGCACCGCGCGGCTGAAACATGCGCTCGCCTGGCACTATCGCAACCGCCACGGCCTTGAGATCGATCCCTCGCGTATCGCGATTACCACCGGTTCGTCGGCTGCCTTCAATCTCGCCTTCCTGACGCTCTTCGATGCCGGCGATGCAGTCGCAATCGCCCGGCCGGGCTATCCCGCCTATCGCAACATCCTCGGCGCTCTTGGCCTTGATGTGGTCGAAGTGCCTGTCACATCGGAAACGCATTTCACGCTGACGCCGGAGAGCCTTGAAGCGATCCAATCAGAGAAGGGCGTGAAGCTGAAGGGCGTGCTGCTTGCAAGCCCCGCAAACCCGACCGGCACCGTCACCGGCCGTGAAGGCCTGAAGGCGCTGGCCGCCTATTGTGACGCCAATGACATCGCCTTCATCTCCGACGAGATCTATCACGGCCTGACATTTGCCGGCGAGGAGGCGAGCGCGCTGGAGTTGACCGACGAAGCGATCGTCATCAATTCCTTCTCGAAATATTATTGCATGACAGGCTGGCGCATCGGCTGGATGGTGCTGCCCGAGCGGCTGGTGCGCCCCATCGAGCGCGTCGCCCAGAGCCTCTATATCTCGCCGCCGGAGCTTTCGCAGATCGCTGCCACCGCAGCGCTCGACGCAAGTGAGGAGCTCGATCGCGTCAAGGCAAGTTATGCCGCCAACCGTGAACTGCTGCTCGACCTTCTGCCGAAGATCGGCCTTGCGCCGGCTTCGCCCATGGATGGCGCCTTTTACGCCTATGTGGACGTATCGCGCTTCACCAATGACAGCATGGATTTCGCGCGGCGCATGCTTGCGGAAATCAATGTCGCCGCGACGCCCGGCCTCGATTTCGATCCGGTGGAAGGACCGCGCACCCTGCGCATCTCCTATGCCGGTTCCGAGGCCGAGATCGCCGAAGCGGTAGAGCGCATCGGCGCATGGCTGCGATAGGCAAGGCCTAGGTCCGATATTCCGGCGCCTGCCGGTCGAGAACACGCCTGACGCTTTCGAGATGCAGGCGCGCACTTTCCGGATCGCCTTCGCGCATCTGCTTTGCCGCCTGTTCGGCAATCTCTTCGGATACCGGCACCAGCCGGCGCCCCGTGCTCATCGCCTTGAGCTGAACCTCTGCAGCCCGTTCCAGATAGTAGAGGTCGTCCCAGGCTTCGGCGATATTGGGCGCGCAGACCATGACACCATGGTTCTTCATGAACAGGATGTCCTTGTCGCCGAGCACAGCGGCGATCCTGTCGCCCTCGCGCTCATCGAGTGCCAGTCCGTTGTAGTTCTCGTCGACGGCGACGCGGCCATAGAATTTCAGTGCGGTCTGTCCGGCCCAGATGAACGGATCGCCCTCGACCATGCTGAGCGCTGTCGCATTCGGCATGTGCGTATGGAAGGCCGCACCGACGCGCGGCGACATCTTGTGCAGGCGGGCATGGATGAAGAAGGCGGTAGCCTCCGGCATGCCGTCGCCGGCAACGACATTGCCGTCTAGATCGCAGATCAGCAGCGATGAGGCGGTCGCTTCCTGAAAGGCCCAGCCGAGCCTGTTGACGAGAAAGAGATCGGGATGGCCGGGCACGACTGCCGAGAAATGGTTGCAGATGCCTTCCTCAAGCCCGAGCCGCGCCGCCATTCGAAGGCACGCCGCCAGATCGACACGCGCCTGCCAGATCTCTTCGGTATCGAGCGGCAGGTTGCGCAATATCGCCGGCTGTCCCTTCGCCAGGTCCAGTTCATGAGCCATGTCTTGTCTCCAATCGCGTCAATTACATCCAGCCGTTTGCGCCAAAAAGACCGGGCACCTTGTCGAGCGTCGGCACGATCTCGTTGGGGCGATAGTCGCCAAGCGGTTTGCGTCCCGTGCCGCGATCGACCCAGATGGCACGAAAACCGAGTTCGCGCGCGGCCACAAGGTCGAGATGCGGGCTGGCGCAGATATGCACGAGATCTTCCATGCCGATGCCGAGCGTTTTCCAGGCATGCCGGAAAATCTGTGGCGACGGCTTGTAGGCTTCCGCCTGTTCCGCGGTAATCACCCGGTCGATGAAGCCGCCGAGTTGCGCGACGTTGCCGGCGATGATGGCGTCATCCRTATTGGAGATGATGGCAAGCTTGAAGCCTGCAGCCTTCAGCTTGTCGAGTGTTTCGACGACTTCCCGGAAGGGCGGCATCCGGCCGATCGAGGATGTCAGCAAATCGGCATCGGTGGCGTGGAATGGCAGGCCGAATTCCTGCATAGCCAGTTCCAATGCGAGGGCCGTGACTTGGCGGAAGGACCGGTGCGGCTTCTGCTGTTCCAACTCGTGCTCGTAGCGATCGTAGACAGCGATGAAGGCAGGCTGGTCAATATCGCGGCCCTTTGCAGACAGGATCGTGTCCATGGCGGCAAGCAGCCCTTCATCCCATTGGATCAGCGTGCCGTAGCAATCGAACGTCAGCCAGGTCGGCCGGTTTTCGGAAAGTGTCATCTCTCGTCTCCATGATTTGCAGCATGTTGACAAAGAACAGAGTCATTGAGAAATTAAATGTGATAATTACAGATAGTGGAAAATCGAATGATCTTCGCCTTCGACCTCGATCTTCTACGGACCTTCGCAGCGGTCGTCGATGCCGGCGGCTTCACGCGGGCGGCTGAGCGTGTTCACCTTACCCAGTCCACCGTCAGCCAGCAGATCAAGAAGCTCGAGGCCAACATCGGCCACACCTTGCTTCTGCGCGACAAGTCGACAGGTGGCATCCAGACGACGGAGGAGGGCGAAATTCTCTTGAGCTATGCCCGACGCTTGCTGACGACAGCAGAAGAGGCAATGGACGTCATGCGCCAGCCCGCTGCGCCCAAGACCGTCAGGCTCGGCGTTCCCGAAGATTTCGCCGGCCGCAGGCTCATCGATCTTCTCTCCGGTTTTTCCGCTGCCTCACCGCATATAAGGCTCGACACCGTCAGCGGCTGGAGCGTCGAGCTTCGCCGCCTTCTCGATACGGGTGAAATCGATCTGGCACTGATCAAGCGAGAACCCGGCGATGGTGCCTGTCTGGCGAGCTGGAAGGAGGAACTGGTCTGGGTCGAGAGCACGCGCCGACTGGTTCGGGATGAGCCTGTTCCGCTTGCCGTTTTCCCGGTCGGCTGCATCTACAGAGAGAGGGCGATCCGCTTCATCGAGCGCAGCGGACGGCGCTGGCGCATCGCCTATACGAGCCAGGGTTTGATGGGAGTTCAGGCGGCTGTCGCCTCTGGCCTCGGCATCAGCCTGCTGCCGTCGGATGCCGTCTTGCCTGAACATCGTCAACTTGGAGCGGCAGACGGGTTCGATCCGCAGCCGGCATCCGAACTTGCGCTCGTCAGGGGAAAGCCGCGCCTCTCAGCGGAGAGCCGGGCGCTCGCCGATTTCCTCGCGGCCAATCTTTAGAGCCTTTCCTGGTCAGATTGCAGCATTCTGCCGGAGTAGGTTTTCGTCAGGATCAAAGGCGATTGGCGAAGGGCATACCCCTCGGTACGTCCGAGCCGATCGCCTTTGATCCTGGCGGAAAGATGCCCGGCCCTTCGGGTTGGCTGAAACGGGCCGCCTGATCGACCGGCCGGCTTGGCCGTAGATCTGGGCTACGACGCGCGCCGGCCGGTCGACCATCCGACTCCGTTTGAGCCAACAGAATGCTGCAATCTGACCAGGAAAGGCTCTAGGTGCGTGAGGAGAAGAGCGAGGCGAGCGTCGAAGCCGGCTTGTTGTTCATCCGCGGCACGACGACGAGCTGCCTGATGTCTCCACGCTTGTAGGCAGCCAGGAAGCGCTTGTAATCCCTAAAGGAAACGCAACCGTTGGAATCGCCGTTCCTGCCGAGCATATAAGTATGCGCGAGCAGGCCGACACGGTTGAAAATGGCGTCCGATCCCTGCACCGGCGTCAGACGAATGGCTTCCACCCCGTGGAACAGAGCTTCACGCATCGTCAGGTTATAGGTGTGCGGCGGCGTTGGTCCGCGCATCTTCTGGCTCACAAAGCGCGGATTGTCGCGCATCTTGCCAAGGCCGGAATGGGCCTCCAGCCGTTCGCCGTTCGGCAGGTAAACTGTGCCATTCTCGATATCATAGATTGCGACGCCGGCGCGAAGCCGCGGTGTGAAGACCGGCTTGTCGTAGCGCGGCACCGCATCGTCGTCATCGTCCTCGATCGGCGAGTTCGGCTTTGCATAGGCAAGCACAGGCTCGGCAGCACGCTGCGAACCCTTTGAGGCAGGCGCCGGCTTGCCGACGAGAMCGTCTGGCCGCGCCATCGGCAGCGGAACGGAATCCTCATCCGGGGCGAGAACCAGACCGAAAGGCGGTGCATCATCGTCTGCTTCGGCGACTTCCACCTCTGCCGGCTTACCTGCGGCGGGAGCAGCAGGGCTGCTTGCCAGCGGGGGCTCGACGGGAGCAGGCATGACGCGCGGGCCGGCTTCGGCCAGAGCGAGCATAGCCGGCATTTCGGCAGCAGCGACGGTCTCCTTCGATGGGATGATGATCCGGTCTGCGTCATTCTCGACAGGCATGGCGGCAGCGGTCTGGACAGCGGGCGCCGCTGCCGTGACAGCATCTTCCTTGCTGAAGCGCGCATTGTCGGAGATCGCAACTGGCTGAGCTTCTGCGATAGCCACGGGTAGGCGAGTGGTCTTGGTGAGCGCCAGCTTTGCGCTCGATGCGGCGGATGTCTTCTCGGCGTGAGACTGGATCAACTGTGCCGTCAACGGCATCACCGGCTTGGCATCGAATGCTGCAAGCCGTGAAGCCTTGTTGACGTGGATAAGCCGCTCATGCGTGACGACAACTGCTGCTGTCCTCGGCGCCGCTGTGACCTGAGCGATCGCCTTCGGCGACGAGAAGGGCATCGATACGGATTGCATTGTTGCAACGGTGCCGACAAGCCACGTGGAGGCCAAAAGTCCGGCGATTGCGATGCCGGTGAGTAAACCGCGAGATCTGCCCGAACGAACAGCGGATCCGCCAAAAGGGGCGACGTTATTGAACGTCCCTACCGCAAACGCCATACTCTACTCGTCTTCTAAACGCGCTACGCAGGCCGGCAGCACTGACAACTGATCTATGCCGGAGCCGCTAACTACCCAAAAAGGCCGAATTTTGGCCTATCCGCGACATGCGACCGTTTCTTAAGGATGACGAACTATGGTTTCCAATTGGTTTACGGTCACTGCTATCTGCTTCGAATGTGACGAAAAGAGACGCAATAATTTAGAGAAGGCTATTTTTCAAAGGCTTGCGGTTGCTGGTATATCCCCGCCCGGCGAGAGGTAATTCGACGGCGGAAAATTTTTCCGCCGTCAGCTCCGCGCCATCACATAGCTGCCGGGTGCTTCCTCGATGGCGTTGAGTGCCGCGCCGCCCGGCTTGCGGGCAGCAACGCGATCGCCGGCTTGGGTCTCGATCCACGCATGCCAGTGCGGCCACCATGAGCCCGCCGTTTCCTTTGCCTTGGCAAGCCACGTATCGTAGTCGCCCTTGGCTGGGCCGCCAGTCCAGAACTGGTACTTGTGCTTGTCGGGCGGGTTGACGACGCCGGCAATATGGCCGGAGCCGGTCACGACGAACTGCACCTTGCCGCCGAAGAACTGGCTGCCGAGGAAGACGGATTTCGCCGGCGCGATATGATCCTCACGCGTCGCGAGATTGTAGATCGGGATCTTGACGTCCTTCAGCGACACCGTCTTGCCGTCGAGGACCAGCTCATCCTTGGTCAGCGCATTCCCGAGGTAGCAGTTGCGCAAGTAGAAAGCATGGTTGGCCGCCGCCATGCGGGTCGAATMGGCGTTCCAGAAAAGCAGGTCGAAGGGCAGGGGCTCCTGACCCTTCAGGTAGTTGTTGACGAAATAGGGCCAGATGAGCTCGCTCGCCCTGAGCATGTTGAACGCCGTCGACATGCGCGAGCCGTCGAGATAGCCCAGCTCCTGCATATGTGCTTCCAGTGCCTGGAGCTGCTCCTCATCGACGAAGACCTTCAGGTCGCCTGCATGGGTGAAATCGACCTGCGTAGTGAAGAGTGTCGCGGTCTTGATGCGCTTGTTCTTCTCCTTGGCATGCAGGGCAAGGGTTGCGGCAAGCAATGTACCGCCGACGCAGTAGCCGATGGCGTTGACCTCTTTCTCGCCGGTCGCCTTCTCCACCGTCTCCAGCGCGAAATCGACGCCTTCCCTTGCGTAAGCGGTCCAGTCCTTCAGCGCATGACGACTATCAGGATTGACCCACGAGATGACGAAGACCGTATGTCCCTGATCCACGCACCATTTGATAAAGGATTTCTGCGGGTTGAGGTCGAGAATATAGAACTTGTTGATCCATGGCGGGCAGATCAGCAGCGGACGCTTCAGCACCGTTTCCGTCGATGGCTCGTATTGGATGACCTGGCAGATCTCGTTCTGGGCGATCACCTTGCCCGGCGTCAGCGCCATGTCACGGCCGACGGCGAATTTGGTCATGTCGGTCTGGCGCAGACGCAATTCGCCGCGGCCGGCGATAATATCCTCGGTCAGCATCTTCATGCCGCGCACGAGGTTCTCGCCGCTGGTCGCAATCGTCTCCCGATAGACCTGCGGATTGGTGACCACGAAATTGGTGGGTGAGAGCGCTGCCGTGATCTGCTTCACATAGAAGCCGGCCTTGTGCTTGGTGTGCTCGTCGAGCCCTTCGGTTTCGGCAACCAGCTTTTCGGCCCAGTCGGCAGTCACGAAATAGACCTGCTTGAGAAATTCGAAAAAGGGATTCTTCTGCCAGTCCTCGTCGGCGAAGCGCTTGTCGACGCGTGCGACCGGCTCCACTGCTGGTGAGGTCCCTTGCATCTTCTGCATGGAGTTCATCCAAATGCCGAAGAACGAGGTCATGAGCTGTGTCTGTGCCTCGAAGGTGCGGCGCGGATCGGCGATCCAGTATTCAGTGACCCTGGAGAGCGTCTTCACCATATCGGTGACAGGGTCGACGACCGTGTCGGAGATTTCGCCGCGCTCGCGCGGGCCGAGCCACGCCGAAGCGGCCTTGCCGAGATTTTCGAGCGCACGGGCGAAGTTCATCGCCATGGCCTCGGGATCCTTCAGGAGATAGGGATCGAGATCCTTGGCGTCGAAATCCACCTTGGCACCATTCTCCCGCTTGCTGTCGGTCACGCACTTCCTCCGGCGGCGGCATCCACTGTTCGTCCGTTGTACATCTGCGGCGATGAAGAAAACAAGTTCCGCGCGACCGCTCTCATGCTATTGCTTTGTCGCTGCGACGAATTTAACAGTCGAAGCAGGCAGGATTGGATCATCAGGCATGACGACGACAGGCATTGGGCATATCGCGACCTTCACCCGCACCGCAGCAATCTGCGCGGCGGCCGCGGCCATGGCCTTTGCGCTTGCCGGATGCAACAAGACCGCCGAGGAGAAGCAGGCCTTCGCCCAGCGCATGGCAGCGCCGACCGCAGTCGTGATGCCGGCTTCCAAGGGCGAAGCGGTCGAAGGCGGCCTTGCCAAGGAACCGGGCGACGGCTACCCGACATTCGGCGCGCCACTGACGGCCGCCAATGTGCAGATGAGCGACGAACAGGCGGCCGAGCTGCAGCATCAGTTGACCGCCCTTGGCGCCAAGCGCCAGTCGGGTGCGATCTCGGAAGCGGAGTATCAGCGCCGCGTAGCTGAGATGCGCGCGCTTGCCGCCGACCACGGGGCCGCGACGCTCTCCGAAATCACCAAATAAGCCTTGCCTTTAAGGCGATTTGGACGCAAAGCCTTCCGGATGGATCGGAAGACACAATTTTCCCGATAATGCGCTTCGTGCGCGGCCTCTCCGTCAAAGATTTGCCGCGCAGTTAAGTTGAAGAAGAATACGGCGCTGCGAGTCTGAAGCTCGTATCGCAGATGCCGGGAGACGGAACGAGCTTCGACAGCGGTCAGCTGGCCGCATTTCCATGGGGAAAGAGATGGAAGAGTTTCACAAAGTCCGGCGTTTGCCGCCCTACGTTTTCGAACAGGTCAACCGTTTGAAAGCGAGCGCGCGAGCGGGCGGGGCCGATATCATCGATCTCGGCATGGGAAACCCAGACCTTCCGACCCCTCAGGCGATCGTCGACAAGCTTTGCGAAGTCGTCCAAGACCCGCGCACCCACCGCTATTCGTCCTCCAAGGGTATTCCCGGTCTGCGCCGCGCGCAGGCTGCTTACTACGCGCGCCGATTCGGCGTGAAGCTGAACCCGGATACGCAGGTCGTCGCCACCCTCGGCTCCAAGGAAGGCTTCGCCAATATGGCGCAGGCGATCACCGCGCCGGGCGACGTCATTCTCTGCCCGAACCCGACCTATCCGATTCATGCCTTCGGCTTCCTGATGGCCGGCGGCGTTATCCGATCCATGTCGGTCGAGCCGGACGAAAGTTTCTTCCCGCCGCTCGAGCGCGCCGTGCGCCACTCGATCCCGAAACCGTTGGCGCTGATCCTGAACTATCCGTCGAACCCGACGGCCTTCGTTGCCAGCCTCGACTTCTATAAGGACGTCATCGCCTTCGCGAAAAAGCACGACATTATCGTGCTTTCGGACCTCGCTTATTCGGAAATCTATTTCGATGGCGAGCCGCCACCGTCGGTTCTGCAGGTTCCGGGCGCAATGGATGTGGCGGTCGAGTTCACCTCCATGTCGAAGACCTTCTCCATGCCCGGCTGGCGCATGGGCTTTGCCGTCGGCAACGAACGGCTGATTGCGGCGCTGACGCGGGTGAAGTCCTACCTCGATTACGGCGCCTTCACGCCGATCCAGGTTGCGGCAACGCATGCGCTGAACGGCGACGGTTCCGACATTGCGGAAGTCCGCAACGTCTACAAGCGTCGCCGCGATGTCATGGTCGAAAGCTTCGGCAAGGCCGGTTTCGACGTTCCGCCGCCGGCCGCCACCATGTTTGCTTGGGCGAAAATCCCGGAAAAGTTCCGTCATCTCGGCTCGCTGGAATTCTCCAAGCTGCTGGTCGAGAAGGCCGACGTCGCCGTTGCCCCGGGCATCGGCTTCGGCGAGATGGGCGACGACTACGTGCGTCTGGCACTCGTCGAAAACGAGCACCGCATCCGCCAGGCCGCACGCAACATCAAGAAGTTCATGTCGACGGCAGACGAGACGATGCACAACGTCATCTCGCTCAACGCCCACCGTTAATTCCAACCTCGAAGACAGCCGCAGATTTGCGGCTGTCTCTCACTAGACATTTCAGGATCTATCCATGGCAGATGCCCTCAAAATCGGCATTGCGGGCTTGGGTACCGTTGGTGCCTCGCTTGTTCGCATCATCAGGCAGAAAAGCAACGAACTTGCAGTCACCTGCGGCCGCCCGATTACGATTACGGCAGTTTCGGCCCGTGACCGCACGAAGGACCGTGGTATCGATCTGACCGGCATCACCTGGTATGAGCGTCCCGAAGAACTGGCCGAAAAGGCCGATATCGACGTGTTCGTCGAGCTGATCGGCGGTGCCGAAGGGGCTGCAAATACGGCCGTTCGCGCCGCTCTTGCCCGTGGTCTCCATGTGGTGACCGCCAACAAGGCGCTGCTTGCCTATCACGGCGTCGAGCTTGCGACGATCGCGGAAGAGAAGGGCTCGCTCTTGAATTTCGAAGCGGCCGTTGCCGGTGGCATCCCTGTTATCAAGGCGCTGCGTGAATCGCTGACGGGCAACACGATCTCGCGCGTCTACGGCATCATGAACGGCACCTGCAACTACATCCTCACCAAGATGGAGAAGGAAGGCCTGTCCTTTGCCGATTGCCTGAAGGAAGCCCAGCGCCTCGGTTATGCCGAGGCTGACCCGGCCTTCGACATCGAAGGCAACGACACCGCCCACAAGCTTTCGATCCTGACGACGCTCGCCTTCGGCAACAGGATCGCCGCTGACGATATCTATCTCGAAGGCATCACCAATATCTCGATCGACGATATCCATGCCGCAGCCGATCTCGGCTACCGCATCAAGCTGCTCGGCGTCGCCCAGCGCACGGATACCGGCATCGAACAGCGCGTGCATCCGACCATGGTGCCGGTCGATTCCGTCATCGCCCAGGTCGATGGTGTCACCAATGCGGTCGCAATCGAATCCGATATTCTCGGCGAATTGCTGATGGTCGGCCCCGGTGCCGGCGGCAGCGCCACGGCATCCTCGGTGCTTGGCGATATCGCCGACATCGCCAAGAGCMAGCCGGGTGCGCAGCGCGTTCCCGTTCTCGGCCATCCCGCCAAATCGCTGGAGCCTTACCGCAAGGCGCAGATTCAGAGCCACGAGGGCGGTTATTTCATCCGCCTGACCGTCCTCGATCGCACCGGCGTCTTCGCCAGCGTCGCCACGCGCATGGCGGAAAACCAGATTTCGCTGGAATCGATCGTCCAGCGTTCCAAGCAGCATCTGGCGCCTTCGCATCATCAGACGATCATCCTCGTCACCCATGCGACGATGGAGGATTCTGTGCGAAAGGCGGTCGCTGCAATCAAGGAAGAGGGCTACCTCGTTGGAGAGCCGCAGGTGATCCGCATCGAGCGTCCCAAGGAAGAATCCTGACACTTTGTCCCGGTTTGGACCACTTCAGCCCGTCCGGGATCGCCCGGACGGGTTTTCTGTTATTAATCAAAGCACTTCACGAAGATTTATATTAACAGATATGTAGATATAGATATAATCAACCTGGGAGTCGTTGGAGTCGTGGGTTGAGGAACATCGAGCATACGCATGATCATGTTCGGGCGGAGATCGAGAGTCCTCGGGCGGGCTTGCCTATATCTGATCCGACAGCGCATGGAGCAGCCCTTGAGTGCGAGGCGCCGCGAGGCCGGAATTGGGCCACGCTCCTAATCCTGCTTTCGATCGTCTTCGTGCAGGTCCTCGGCATCGGCTTGATTGCCTGGGCACTTTTCCGGTAATCCACAGCCCTCAAATCACCGCTTTGCTATCTGTGCCGCATCTGTAAAAAGGGCAGATGATGAAAGCGGAGTTTGGCATGGCAGATCAGGTCGATCCGGTACCGCGCGCCTTCTTGGGCGTCGAAAAGTCCGTCCTCGAYAATCGCTGGGTTTCGCGCCTCGATCAGGCGGGGCAGAATCGCGCGCTCGCCATGTCGCAGATGCATGGTCTGCCGGACCTGATCGCCCGCGTGCTTGCCGGGCGCGGCGTGAYGGTGGATGAGGCGGTCGAATTCCTCGATCCGACGATCCGTAGCCTGATGCCCGATCCCCACAAGCTGACCGACTGCGAGAAGGCCGCCAAGCGTCTCGCCGCGGCGATCCGTGATGGCGAGCCCGTCGCGATCTTCGGTGATTACGACGTCGATGGTGCGGCCTCTTCCGCGCTCATCTATCGCTTCCTTACCCATTTCGGCGTCAAGGCGCATATCTACATTCCCGATCGCATCTTCGAAGGTTACGGCCCCAACCCGACTGCCATCAACCAGTTGATCGATAACGGTGCGACCCTGATCGTGACCGTCGATTGCGGCTCCACCAGCCATGAAGCGTTGGCGGCCGCTGCTGACCGCAACATAGACGTCGTCGTCATCGATCACCACCAGGTGACACACGAGCTGCCGCCCTGCCATTCCCTTGTCAATCCAAACCGCGAGGACGATCTTTCGGGGCTTGGGCATCTGTGCGCCGCCGGTGTCGTGTTCATGGTGTTGGTCGCGACTTTGCGCCTGCTGCGTGAGGCCGGCGACAAGCGCATCCTCGCGATCGATCTGCTGCAGTGGTTGGATATCGTCGYGCTCGCGACCGTTTGTGACGTCGTCCCGCTCAAGGGGCTCAATCGTGCCTATGTGGTGAAAGGACTGGTCGCAGCGCGCCACCAGAGCAATGCCGGTCTTGCGGCGCTGTTCCGCAAGGCGGGCCTGGCAGGGCCGGTGACGCCCTATCATTTCGGTTTTCTGATCGGCCCACGAATCAATGCCGGCGGACGAATCGGCGATGCGGCACTCGGGAGCCGCTTGCTGACGCTCGATGACGCGATCCAGGCTGAAGCCATTGCCCAGCGCCTGGATGAGCTCAACCGCGAACGGCAGGCCATGGAGGCGATCATGCTGCAGGAGGCCGAGGCCGAAGCGCTTGCAGAGTATGGAGACGGCGAGGGGGCTTCCGTCATCGTCACGGCGCACGAGAAATGGCATCCCGGCATTGTCGGCCTGATTGCCGCGCGCCTGAAGGAGAAGTTCAAGCGTCCCGCCTTCGCCATTGCCTTCGATCCCTCCGGCAGGGGCACCGGGTCGGGTCGTTCGATTAACGGCTTCGACATGGGCAGGATGGTGCGTGCCGCGGTCGATGAGGGGCTGCTCGTCAAGGGCGGCGGTCACGCCATGGCGGCTGGTCTAACCGTTGAACGTGGCAAGCTCGGCCTGTTGCGCGGCTTCTTCACCGAGAAGGCGCAGAAAACGGTGGCGGCCCTTGTCGCCAATGAAACGCTGAAGATCGATGGCGCGATCGCTGCAAGCGGCGCGACGATCGAGCTCATCGATCGCCTGGAGACGGCTGGGCCTTATGGCTCAGGGCATTCCCAGCCGCTCTTTGCCGTACCGGCGCATCGTGTTCGTGATTCCCGTCTCGTCGGCGAGCGGCATGTGAAGGTGACACTGGAAGCGATGGATGGCACGCGCCTCGACGGCATCGCCTTCAGGGCTGCCGAGACCCCGCTCGGCAACCTTCTTCTCAATTCCCGCGGCGCCAACCTGCATGTCGCAGGCTCACTCGGCGCCGAGCATTATCAGGGTTCGCGCCGCATCCAGCTGCGCATCATCGACGGCGCGCCGGCCAAGTGACTGGCGGAAAATCCTTGGCCGGAACAGAGATCAGGCCGGTTGCGGCTGGGAAAGTGGCGCTTTTCTGCGAAGACGGGTAACGATCACCGCAAGTAATACGCCGCCCGCGATGATGCCGACTGACAGCAGCGGCCTGTAGGCGAACCAGCCTATGGCGATGACGGCAGGACCGACCAGTAGCGTCAGCACGAAGGCGACGATGCTGGTGCCGAAACCGATGATCGAGCCGATAAACGGGATCAGGTCTCCGAGAATGGGCAGCAACCCAAACATTAGCTTGAAGCTGACGAACAAGCCGATCAGGCCGCCGGCGCGGACAAGCCAGGTGATGATGGTGTTTTCGCTCTCCGCCGATTTGAACATCTGGCTGGCATCCATATCGCCATCGGCGGTGAGGAAGATATTGCGATGGTTCGTCGTCTCATAGGAACTGAGAGCGTCGTGGCTCTGCTTGCCGACGATGCTTGCCGTTTCCACATCGATCCGCTGGTAAGCGATCTTGAGATCACCGACATCAGGCAGGTTCTCGTTCTGACCGATATAGGTGCCTTCGACACTTCGCCTTGCCGGTCGGCCGGCGCCAATCTGGGCAGCGATGCGCTCGACGTCGCCGTCGGTGAGCGCGAGCCGCGAATAGTCGCCGATCCCGGCAATATCCTTGCTCGGCACCGAGAAGGCGCCGACATGCGCTGTCTTTGCCGTGAAAGTCGCGCCGTCAGGCATGCTGGTTGGATTCTGATGGTCATCAGGCTGCTTGAAGCGGCTCGAATCGACGACGTCCGAGCGCCACTCTCTGTTGTAGGAATAGCTCGTCGTCGTTTCCTCGCCGCCACCCAGCGTCTTCTTGGTCTGGCTCTCGCTCTTTTCTACCCACTGATACATCTCGACCTTGCGGGAAAGGCCGACGGCGCCGTCGGCGATGACACCGAATTGGCTGTCTCGGGGAACCTGATCGGATTTCACCGTTCCGCTGATGTGGACCAGCTTGCCTTCATTTGCCGGATCGATCGTAGAGCCATCGACTGAAACGACCTGAGACGCGCCTTCTGAGAGGGCGCGATAAGTCTGGATTGCGCGTCCTTCGTTCCAGACCAGCAGCCAGATGCATCCTATGAGCAACACGAGGCCAATCACTGCGCCGATCAGTGCGTTTTTGATGCGTTCAAACCATGAAGTATAGGTCGTTTCCGTGTGGCTCATTTTCGAAAGTCACCTGCCGCGAGGGAGTATATTGGAGTGCCGGATCTGTGAAACTGTCCGGAATAATCTTAGTCTTCGCTCGCTAATTCCCCGTAAATTCCGAAAACAAATTCTGGGCAGATTATACTGTTGAAAATGATGGTCTTTCCGAGACGTTGCTACCGAGATTGAGGGGCGTGTTTTGGCGCCGCGCAGCTTGCCGGAATTCGACGTCCAGTCCGCGCCGAGCGACATCAATTGGCATGTTGCGCATAATCAGCGTCGCGAAGGCAACTCTATGAAAAGCAAGGGAAGTCATGAAGGGGAGTGGCACGCCCTAGGGGAGTCGAACCCCTCTTTACAGAATGAAAATCTGTCGTCCTAACCGATAGACGAAGGGCGCGTGCGCTGTGGTGGCGCCCTTATAGTCAGCACTTTTCTGCGCCGCAAGCCGCAAAATGAGAAATTTTTGCCGGATTATCCAGTTTTTTGCTTGGCTTGTGGAAAAGGGGAGGGTGGACGGGAAGCCAACCTTGTCGTTGGATGGATTGCTAGCACATCGCAGGGCGAGGACGAGCTTTGAAAATGCTAAAGAGCCTTCTGGCGCCTAAGCCTCGGAGCATTGCAAGTCATGGAATTCTCGTTGGTCCCTGGCTTTCAGCTTCAGCCAAAATCTGCGAAGTGGCCCGCAAATCGATAGTATTGGGCTTCTGCCCTGGCTGCCAGGAAAACCAGATAGCGATCGGGCGCCGGTAATGCTTGTTGAGGGCTTCGGCCGCTTCCTTCTCGAAGCGCGTCCGTTCTTTCGAGCTGTCGGCAACGTTCCGCTTTTCGTAGATCACAGTATTCCTCCCCCAGGTTGCGATCTAATTCTGGATCATGCACAGAAAAACGCCTGTCCGGAACGGACTAAAGTCCCAAGGCCAGGAGGATGCKCCGGGAAGGCGAAGACGGCGCCGCGCGGTGTATAGCGCGCGATGTGATCATTGAATTACGCGAAAATCAGTAGCGCMTGAAGCAAGAGCTATGCGGTCTAAGGTCGGAATATCCGCAAATGAAATTTTGGTACGCCCTAGGGGAGTCGAACCCCTCTTTACAGAATGAGAATCTGTCGTCCTAACCGATAGACGAAGGGCGCAGGCCTTCAGCTCAAATAGGAAGGCGCAATGCGTTCCGCAAGCGGCAGAGACGGCCTAGATCGGAAGAAGAAGTGGCACGCCCTAGGGGAGTCGAACCCCTCTTTACAGAATGAAAATCTGTCGTCCTAACCGATAGACGAAGGGCGCGTGCTGTGGTGGCGCCCTTATAGTCAGGCACTTCCGATCCCGCAAGCGGCAAATTCGAAATTTTGCAAAAAAATGACAGGCTGTTCCGCTGGTAGCAAATGAAGATTATTCGAGCCAAATCAACGGGCTGCGGCGGCCATCGGAAATTTGGTGCCGGCCGCTTCCCTCACGTCATGCTTTCAAAGGGTTGAAAGTCAGATCGCCCGTGCCGAGGCAATCGGCGCGCTCTTGCGGCCGCAGCCCCAGTTCCAGTCGCGGGCATTGCCGGTGTCCAGGTGGACCGAATCCGTATGGCAATAGGTGCCGACGCCACCGCGGTTCGGCAGCGAGCGGATATATTGGGCAATATCCCATTTGCTGATGCCGTCGACCTGGATATCGGCCGCCTCACAGCTCTTGTGCATCGATTCCTCGGCGCCGCCGACTTCCCGGTTATGCTGCGGATCGCGGTAGCCCGATGTCACGACGACTGGCTTGCCGAAATGAGTCTCGACCGTCTTGATGACCCGCATGAGATCGGGCTTGAAGCAGCCGACCTGGACGTTGTCGTTCTGCACATGCAGGCCGTTTGGCGCGATACGCGTCATGCCCGGCAGCGATGCCTTCTGCAAGAGCCCGGAAAGGCTGCTGAGCAGATTCTGCTTCGGCGCGCTGTAGAGCGCATTCATCGTCGATCCCGGGATATCCCCGCTGGCAAGGGAGGCTGTCTGATCAGGCGCAAACTTCGTGCTGGTATTCTGCGACGATCGCTGCGGCAGCATCTCGCCCTGCTGTGGCTCGGGCGCGCTGAACACGCTCGATCTCGGAACCGCGTTCTGAGGTGCGTAAGCGTTGGCACCCTGCGGCTGGATGACCGTGGAGGTCGAGTTGTTCTGTGGCGGCGCTGGGTGATCGGAGAAAATGCTCATCGCCTGCGCGTTGATTCGCGTCGATTGCAGGACGAGACCGCCGATATTGGACGGCTGCTGCTGCTGCATGGCAGGATCGACGGGCGGGACCGGCGCCGCATTCGGATCCTGCGCGGCGACCTGCGGATCGACACCGGAGACATTCGTCAGCATCGGGTCGCGATAGAGCTGTTTAGACACTGTGGGAGATGCGGCCGGCATTGCCGCTGCCAGCCGGGGCGCCGGCTGTCCTGCTGCAGCCGGTGTGGCGACGGCGGCCGAATCAAGTGCCTTCTTGTCGGAAACGCAGCCGGAAAGCGCCAGGACAGAGCTGGCGATCAGCAAAGCACCAACAGCCTGCCGGCGCGGAGTGGCAATCCGCTTGTTATTCTTGGTCAACCGCGAAATCTCCGGTGAATGCGGAAGGCGCCCGAAAGCGCACTTCCGTTACGATAGAGCCGGAGAATGCCGCGTGAAGCTTGCCCGCAGCTTGGCTTACCAGGCGCCGGTATTGCCCATCGAAAGCCAGGGCTCGGTCGGGGCCAGTTTCTCGCCCTTTTGCAGAATCTCGATTGAGATGCCGTCAGGCGAACGCACGAAGGCCATATTACCGTCGCGCGGCGGACGGTTAATCGTAATACCGCTATCCATCAATTTCTGGCAAATCGCGTAGATGTCATCCACCTCATAGGCGAGGTGACCGAAATTGCGTCCTCCGGTATAATCCTCCTCGTCCCAGTTATAGGTAAGTTCGAGGCAGGGAGTCTTTTCGCTACGGGCACGGTCGATATCGTCCCGGGCAGCCAGGAAAACGAGCGTGAAGCGGCCCTTCTCGTTCTCATGGCGGCGGACTTCCTCGAGACCGAACAGGGTGGAGTAAAAATGGAGGGAGGCGTCGAGATCTTTGACGCGAACCATGGTGTGGAGATAACGCATTTTGTTTCCTCTCTCTTTTCAGGCTAGCCCGTCTGGGTAACGGACACCAGCTTCGGGCAAGTCATCGCTATAAAATGTACAGTTGGGAATAACCGAAAACTAGGACTTGCGCTTATCCGTTACCAAGATGTTAATCTTGATTTCAAGAATCAGTTAACCGTAACAGTGTGACGCGTATTGAGGGGCTGGCGACATGGCTGACAGGATTTCATCGAATGGCTTTACCGACCTTGAAGAGTTGTCGGGAGAACCGGTTGACCTCGTTGAAATCACCGGCGTGGTGAAATGGTTCGACGTGGCCAAGGGTTTTGGCTTCATCGTTCCCGACAACGGCATGCAGGATGTGCTGCTGCACGTAACCTGCCTGAGGCGCGACGGCTACCAGACCATTCTTGAGGGCACCCGCATCGTCGCTCTCATCCAGCGCCGCGAGCGTGGCTTCCAGGCCTTCAAGATCCTCTCCATGGATCAGTCGACTGCGATCCATCCCTCGCAGATGCCGCCGGTTCGCACCCATGTGCAGGTCACTGCAACCAGTGGCCTCGAGCGCGCCCTGGTGAAGTGGTTCAACCGCACCAAGGGCTTCGGCTTCCTCACACGCGGTGAGGGCACGGAAGACATCTTCGTGCATATGGAAACGCTCCGCCGCTTCGGCCTCACCGAACTGCGCCCCGGCCAGGTGGTACTGGTGCGCTTCKGTGATGGCGAGAAGGGGCTGATGGCTGCGGAGATCCATCCTGACGTTCCGAGCCCGGTCGGCCGGTCTCATTGATGCGTGGCCTGGTCTCTGTCGAGATGATGAGAAGCGCCTTGATGGCGCTTTTTTTCATGGTCGCTCTGCCGGCATTTGCGCAGCAGGACATGCACTTCGATAAAGAGCCGCTGATCATCCAGACGGCTACCGGCAAAATGCTGCACTTCACCGTGGAGATCGCTGCTACCGGCGACCAGCGCGCCTATGGCCTGATGTTCCGCAAGGCAATGGCTGAAGACGCTGGCATGATCTTTGATTTCGGCGTGTCGCGGCGCGTCACCATGTGGATGGAAAATACCGTCCTGCCGCTCGACATGCTTTTCGCGGATGACAGGGGTGTCATCACCCATATCAAGGAAGACGCAAAGCCCTATTCCCGCGACATCATCGATTCGATGGGTGAGGTCCGCTATGTGGTCGAGGTGAACGCCGGCACGGCCCACAAGCTCAATATMCGCMCTGGCGACCGTCTCGTCAGCGCCACGACAACAAAAAAGGCGAAGTAAGCCTGTGAAATCTGCCGGCTGAGGTGGATTTATGGGGTTGCTAGGGCAGGGGGAAGCGTGTATTCCCGCTGCCATCAAAGGCTCGGAGTGTAGCGCAGTCTGGTAGCGCATCTGGTTTGGGACCAGAGGGTCGGGAGTTCGAATCTCTCCACTCCGACCATTTTTCTCCCAATATTTCTGTTATTTGAGATCGGCTTCGCGGTTTGTAGAGGCCTTTTGGCTACCGTGCCGATTTTTGCTCAGGAAGTTTCCCGGTCAGGAAAATGGTGGCGATGCCATCGCTTCGCAAAGCACGCCTACTCACGTGCGCCGTGATTCAGCCCTGAGCAAGCAGGCCGACATATTGAGCATAGCTGATCGCCGCGTAGAAAAACGCAGTGATACTTGCTCCAATCATGATGGCATGGAATTCTGCCGAGGTTCTCATCGCTCTCACCCGTGTCACAACGGTTGGTAGGTACCCTAGTCGCCTATGCCGCTTATAACAATTAGAAAGCGATCAAAACATGCAACAATCCGAAACATTTCGGATTGTGTAACAGAATTGCCCGCTTATCCACACACGGCGGCGAATAAGGGCTGCGCATCAAGCGCTCTGTATAAGAAACGCGCTACGCGGCGTTCGGTTTCGCCGACCTGCCAATGCCGCAGCAGTGGCGTTTTTCCCTTGAAAAAACGGGGATTTGCGGATAAGCAAAATTCACTTCTTCCTGCCATGTTCGGTGTGGAAGAAAGCCTGGTTCCAGGTTGAGTTATGAAAGGCGGGCGTTGCCCGCATATCGGAGGCGCCGCAGTCATGTCTGCTAAGATCTATCGTCCGGCCAAGACCGCAATGCAGTCCGGCAAAGCCAAAACCCACCTCTGGGTGCTGGAGTTCGATCAGGAGCAGCCGCGCAAGATCGACCCGATCATGGGCTACACGTCTTCAGGCGATATGCGCCAGCAGCTGAAGCTGACCTTCGAAACGCAGGAGCTTGCTGAAGCCTATGCCAAGCGCAGCGGGATCGAATACCGCGTTATCGCTCCAAAGGAGCCTGCACGACAGGTCGTCGCTTATCCGGATAACTTCCGTTATACGCGCACGCAGCCCTGGACGCACTGATCCGTCTTCGGTGTGATACAGAATATGCCTGATGCCGCGGATCGCGGCATATAGATGGCCCCTTAGCTCAACTGGATAGAGCAGCTGCCTTCTAAGCAGCAGGTCGCAGGTTCGAGTCCTGCAGGGGTCGCCAGTTTTCCAGAGAATTTGCTAGATATCGCGACTGTGGCCAAGCGCTACATTGCAATCGGAAGCAAGAATTAAGCCGGCGTGCATCGTCATATCCGATGCACCGCCGGCTTTTGTTTTCTTCGCTCGTAGCCGCTTAGCTCTCAGGCGATAGCGTCATGGATGTGCCTGTCGCGGCAACATTGATGCCGAGCTGGCCGGTGACGCTGATCGTCTGCAGGTGGACCGAGCCGGAAGTGCCGCCGAAGAGCACGTTGGTGCCGATGCCGCCGACGAGTGTGGCTTCAGCGGTCGCGCCCTGGTAGAGGCCAGCCAACGAGCCGCGGTGATAGCCGGCCGTCGGCGCAAACACTGCCCAAAGCAGGCGGCCACGTGTGGTAAAGCCGAGATCCACGCCGAACTTGCGCAACGCACCACTGTAGTGCTCAGGCGATTCGTTGCTGCTGGTCGGCTGGAAGACGCAATCGATCTGCTTGGAAGACCCGAGCACATAGCCTATGCCGCCGCCGATATCGCAAGCGAGGTAGCCGATCTTTACGCCCCCGCTTACATCGGGAGCTACCGGCGGCTCCCGCCGCACCAAGTCCGCTGCGCTGGCGCTCATGGCAAAAGCCTGGAGCAAAGAGGCTGCGGCGATTGTGGTCGCGAGTATCTTTTTCATTTTCGTCTCCTTTGATATCGCAGGAAGGATATACCGTCGGCTTTGTCATAACCAAGGCAGGAAAGTCTTCGCAGTCATTTTGGTTCCGAGAGTCGGCTGTGCCAGGCCGCCGCGGCCATCTTTTATGGAACCCTATCGGGCCGCATCGGTTGTCCAGATGTCCATTTTTTCGAACAATGGAGAGCAGAATGAGCAAAACCGATGCAGACGAAAATCCGCAAGAAAACAGAGCGGCAGGTAGAGAACACCAGTGCCGGAGGACATCTTGKCGGCACTTACTTCGGCCAGCAACCGGATGGCAAAACAGCCTCCTCCAGCAGCGCCGAGGCGCGGAAATCCCGTCCGAACGACGGAAGCAACTGATCTGATTGAGGGTTATACGACCATTGCGGCCGGCCAGCAGGCCGGCCGCGCTCATCCAAAGGGGCTATATTTGACCCATTTTGAAGCAGTGCCAGATAGTTATTTTAGAATATATTAACTATCATATATTTTTGAGAGCGCCGCCGAAAACATTCACAACTTGACCGCGTTTAATCCGAACGGGTTATTCCGATGGAGGACGGCCCGCTCGATCGAAGGTACGCGCGTTCCTCGGTTTGTCGAAAAAACGGAGGAAGTCATGAAGTGCATTTCTCACATGCGGTCGCTTGCGTTTTTTGCTTCGGCCTGCATCGTTTTGTCATTATCTGCCGCCACTGCGCGAGCGCTCGATCTTGGCGTTTCTGCCAATGTTGGAGGCATAAGTGCGGATGTGGGCGCATCGGCCAACTCAGGCGGTTTAAACACGAAAGCGAACGCCTCCGTCGGCGGCGCCAAGGGCGTGAACGCTGATGTGGGTGCAGACGTCGGCGGGCGAGATGGCGTCAATGCCAACGTCGATCTTGGTGCTGGTGGCAGCCGCAGTCTCAACGCAAAAG
Organism: Rhizobium sp. 05L429; assembly: GCF_056397645.1. Lineage (NCBI taxonomy): Bacteria > Pseudomonadati > Pseudomonadota > Alphaproteobacteria > Hyphomicrobiales > Rhizobiaceae > Rhizobium > Rhizobium sp. 05L429. The sequence continues at coordinate 76,564 of NZ_JBFTNV010000018.1, forward strand.
TCAACGCACGTGCTCTCGACAGCTCTGGTACAGGCGCAAATGTCGATGTTCGCCTCAGCGGCGAAGATGCAACAAGCTCTACGCTTTTTGGGCCGAATGGCTTGAATCTCGGCCCTGGCGGCGGCGCTGATGAAGTCGGTGACGGAGCCGGCTCAGTGGCCGGGGCCAGCAGCTCGTCCTCGGCGGTTGTCGAGCGTTTCAGGACAATGCCTGTCAATGACCGGCGCAAGATGCTGATCCGCTGCCGGGACATATCTGTTTCCGGAGGCTACGACCCGGAGCTTGCAGGACTTTGCGGGCTGCTGCGCTCCGCCGCCTCCCGCTAAAGACATGCGTAAAACAAAGACCTAAAGAGCGTGGCAAGCCGATCTCATGGATCCTGACAAGCTTTAGTAAACTGCACGAAAAACCCGCCGGCAATCAGTCGGCGGGTTTTGAATCTCCATGCGCGTCCGATCAGTGCAGGATCTGGCTGAGGAACAGCTTGGTGCGCTCGTGCTGAGGATTGTCGAAGAATTCAGCCGGCGAATTCTGCTCGACGATCTGGCCCTGGTCCATGAAGATCACACGGTTCGCAACCTGGCGGGCAAACCCCATTTCGTGGGTGACGCAGAGCATCGTCATGCCTTCTTCGGCAAGGCCCACCATCGTGTCCAGCACTTCCTTGATCATCTCCGGATCGAGCGCCGAGGTCGGCTCGTCGAACAGCATGATCTTCGGGTTCATGCAGAGCGAGCGGGCAATCGCCACGCGCTGCTGCTGGCCACCCGAAAGCTGGCCCGGATATTTGTTGGCCTGCTCGGGAATCTTGACGCGCTTCAAGAAGTGCATGGCGATATCTTCGGCCTGCTTCTTCGGCATCTTGCGCACCCAGATCGGCGCCAGCGTGCAGTTTTCCAGGATTGTCAGATGCGGGAAGAGGTTGAAGTGCTGGAACACCATGCCGACTTCACGGCGCACTTCGTCGATCTTCTTGAGGTCGTTGGTCAGTTCCGTGCCGTCAACGACGATCTGGMCCTTCTGGTGCTCTTCCAGACGGTTGATGCAGCGGATCATCGTCGATTTGCCGGAACCCGACGGGCCGGCGATGACGATGCGCTCGCCGCGCATGACCTTCAGGTTGATGTCGCGGAGCACGTGGAAATCACCATACCACTTGTTCATGTTGACGATATCGACGGCGACGTCGGTCGTCGACACGGTCAATTTCTTGGTGAGGGGCTCTGCCATTGTTGTTCCTTCTTATCTCGTGTGGCCGGTGTCGAGATGACGTTCCATGAATGCTGAATAGCGCGACATGCCGAAGCAGAAAAGCCAGAAGGCGAAGCCGGCGAAAATCAGTCCGGTCAGCGGCGTTACCGCGGTTGCCCAGTTCGCGTCGGTGAAGTTCAGCCGCACGATGCCGAGCAGGTCGAACATGCTGATGATCGATACCAGCGACGTATCCTTGAACATGCCGATGAAGGTGTTGACGATGCCGGGGATTACCAGCTTGATCGCCTGCGGCATGATGATCAGCCGCATTTTTTGCCAGTAGCCGAGGCCAAGCGAATCCGCACCCTCGAACTGTCCTTTCGGAATGGCCTGCAGGCCGCCGCGAATGACCTCGGCCATATAGGCTGAGGCGAAGATCGACACGCCGATGATGGCGCGCAGAAGCTTGTCCACGGTCCAGCCTGCCGGCAGGAACAGCGGCAATACCACGCTGGCCATGAAGAGGACCGTGATCAGCGGCACCCCGCGGACGACTTCGATGAAAACGATGCTCACCATGCGGATGACAGGCATATGCGACCGTCTGCCGAGCGCCAGAAGAATACCGACCGGGAAGGAGACGACGATGCCCACGAAGGAGAGCACCAGCGTCACCATGAGCCCACCCCAGAGCGGGGTATCGACGATTTCGAGGCCGAAGCCGCCATAAAGCAGAACGAAGGATACGATTGGCAGCACCAGGAAGAGCAGGATCGCATTCAACCCCTTGCGCGGCGCCGACGGGATGAGCATCGGTACGAGCAGAAGCACGAAGAGAATGCCGACCAGCGTCGGCCGCCAGCGCTCGTCGAGCGGATAGCGTCCATAGATGAACTGGTCGAACTTGGCGTTGACGAAGGCCCAGCAGGCGCCACTCCAACCATCAGGCTGGATGCCGCCCTGCACGGTCGTCGCACAGAAGGTGCGATCCGTACCGGTCCAGACCGCCTGTACGAACAGCCAGTTGAAGGCATGCGGCAGTGCCCAGGCAAGAAAGGTGGCGGCCAGAAGCGTGAGGACGATGTCCTTGGGCGTCGCAATCAGATTGCGGCGGATCCAGGCGCCGGCGCCCTTTTCTCCCGATGGCGGCGGCTCCTGCGACAGCATGGTGGTTCTGACGAAACTATCGCTCATCTTATCTCTCCACCAGAGCCATCTTGGCGTTGAACCAGTTCATCAGCAGCGAAGTGGCAACGCTCAGTGCCAGATAGATGACTGCCCAGATGAGGATCACTTCAACGGACTGGCCTGTTTGGTTGAGCGTCGTGCTGCCGACGGCGACGAGATCGGCAAAACCGATGGCGATCGCCAGCGACGAGTTCTTGGTGAGGTTCAGGTACTGGCTGCTCAGCGGCGGGATGATGATGCGGAAGGCCTGTGGAATGACCACCAGCCGGGTGATCGCCGAAGGATGCAGGCCGAGCGCGGCCGCCGCCTCCGTCTGTCCCTTGGGCACGCCACGAATGCCTGAACGCACGATCTCGGCAATGAAGGCCGCTGTATAGAAGGATAGCGCCAGGAAGAGCGACATGAATTCCGGGCCGACCACCGAACCGCCGGTCAGGTTGAACTTGCCGGCGACTGGGAAGTCGAAGGAAAGCGGTGCGCCTGCGATAAGGAAGGCGAGGAGCGGCAGGCCGACGATGAGACCGGCCGACACCCAGATCGTGTGGAACGGCTGGCCCGTTGCTGCCTGACGGCGATGCGCCCAGCGCGCCGTTGCGATAGCGGCGATGATCGCAATGACGAAGGCGATCCCGGCCAGCCAGAAACCCTCGCCGAAGATAGGCTTGGGGAAGGCGAGGCCACGATTGTTCAGATACGATCCGAGCGGCAGATGCAGCGAGTCGCGAGCATTGGGCAGAACAGCGAGAACGCCCGAATACCAGAAGAAGATCACGAGCAGCGGCGGAATGTTGCGGAAGACTTCCACATAGACAGTGCAGAGCTTGGCGATCAGCCAGTTCCGTGACAGGCGGCCGATACCGATGACGAAGCCGATGATCGTCGCGGTGATGATGCCGGTAATCGCGATAAGAAGCGTATTCAGAAAGCCGACGAGCAGCGCCCGGCCATAGGTCGAATCGGCTGAGTACGGGATCAGCGATTGCCCGACTTCGAAGCCGGCGCGACCGTTCAGAAAGCCGAAACCCGATGCGATGTTGGCGCGCGCCAGATTGACTGCCGTATTGTGGGCAATCGACCAGATCAGCGCGACCAGAAGGACGATAGTAAGAGCTTGAAAGAAGATGCCCCGGATTTTGGGGTCATAGAGGGCGGACTGAAAGCTCCAGCCGCTCTTGGGTATGGGTGTTCGATCCGCAACCTGATGCGTCATGCCTGGCCAATTCCCCACGTTATGTGCTCCTTTGCGGAGCTTTTTTATAGGAGGAGGAAAGGCGGTGACCCGCCTTTCCGGCTTTCATGCGGTATGCCGATTAACGAACCGGCGGAGCGTACTGAATGCCACCCTTGCTCCAGAGAGCATTGAGGCCGCGCGCGATCTTCAGCTGGCTGCCCTGGCCGATGTTCTTCTCGAAGACTTCGCCATAGTTGCCGACGTTCTTGACGACGTTGTAGGCCCATTCGTTGGTCAGGCCGAGGTCAGTACCGATCTTCGTATCGGCTTCAACGCCGAGGAAACGCTTGATATCCGGGTTCGGGGAGCTCTTCATCTCGTCGACATTGGCCTGCGTGATGCCGAACTCTTCGGCATTGATCATCGCGTAGCCGACCCAGCTGATGATATCGAACCACTGGTCGTCACCCTGGCGTACGGCTGGGGCGAGCGGCTCCTTGGAGATGATTTCCGGCAGGATCACGTGCTCGTCGGGGTTCTTCAGCGTCAGACGCAGCGAGTAGAGAMCCGACTGGTCGGTCGTATAGACATCGCAACGGCCAGAGTCGTAGGCGGCGTTGACTTCGTCGAGCTTCTCGAAGACGACCGGATTGTACTGCAGGTTGTTGGCTTTGAAGTAGTCGGCAAGATTGAGCTCGGTCGTGGTGCCGGACTGAACGCAGACAGAGGCGCCGGAAAGCTCGAGTGCCGACTTCACGTTCAGGCTCTTGCGGACCATGAAGCCCTGGCCGTCATAATAATTTACGAAGCGGAAGTTCAGGCCGAGAGCCGTGTCGCGGTTGATCGTCCAGGTCGTGTTACGGGCAAGCACATCGACTTCGCCGGACTGCAGAGCCGGGAAGCGGTTGGCGGCGCTGAGAGGGGTGAACTTCACCTTGTTGGGGTCGCCGAAGACCGCAGCGGAAACCGCGCGGCAGAAATCAACGTCGAAGCCCGACCAGTTGCCGGACGCATCAGGGGCAGCAAAGCCGGCAAGACCGGTATTGACGCCGCACTGGACAAAACCTTTTGCCTTTACGTCTTGAAGAGTAGTGGCCGAAGCGGCCGAAGCGCCAAGAGCGAAAACTGCTGCGCCGGCTGCTACGGACAGGAGCTTGTACTTCATTTTTCCCAACCTTTTTCTGTTGTCTTATATTTATCTTTTCGGGGAGTGGCCGGATTGAAATAGCCCGTTTACCTCCCCGTTTCCCGCAACCCTCCCGGCGCGAGTGGGTCTATCACAGTCGCAAATGTCACTATGGTCAAGTGTCGCGGCTAATAATTGGAGCAAAATTCAGCATTTTGGGAGATTACGCTGTGTCCCTAGGCACTTGGCTAGAAATTGGGCGCCAGCTTGAGGAAAAATAGCGCGAAAATCGCGGAGTAAAGGCTGACGGCGGCGCGGAGCGGGACGATCGCGTCAAGTTGCGGGGGTTGACCCTGATGGCGGCGGGGTTCAAGAGTTCGGCCTTTGCATACCCTCGCCAGAAGGCCATTTCCCAAATGAAAGATCTAGACAGTCTCCTGCCGGGCGCCGGCATCAATACCCGTCTTTCCCATATCGGCTACGACCCCGCGGATTATCACGGTTTCGTCAATCCGCCGGTGGTGCGCGCGTCCACGGTGCTCTTTCCCGATGCCAAGTCGATGGAGACGCGCAACAAGAAATACACTTACGGCACCCGCGGCACGCCGACGACCGACGCCCTTGCTGAAGCGATCAATGCGCTCGAAGGCTCGGCCGGCACTGTGCTGGTGCCCTCCGGTCTCGCCGCCGTCACGGTCGCCATCCTCGCTTATGTCGCGGCGGGCGATCACATCCTGGTCGTCGATTCCGTCTACGGCCCGACGCGCCATTTCTGTGACACGATCCTGAAGCGCATGGGTGTCGAGGTCGACTATTTCGATCCGGCGATCGACGCGGCCATCGAGACGCTCTTCAAGCCGAACACCACGGTCGTGCTGACCGAAGCTCCCGGCTCCAATACCTTCGAGATGCAGGATATCCCGGCCATCGCAGCTCTGTCGCACAAGCACGGCGCCGTCGTGCTGATGGACAACACCTGGGCCACACCTATTTACTTCCGGCCGCTGGACTTTGGCGTCGACGTGTCGATCCATGCCTCGACCAAATATCCGTCGGGCCATTCTGACATTCTGATGGGAACCATTTCCGCCAATGCCGAGCACTGGCCGCGGCTGATCGAAACGCATGGCACACTGGGCCTTTGCGGCGCGCCGGATGATTCCTACCAGATCCTGCGCGGCCTGCGCACCATGGGCATCCGGCTGGAACGCCACTACGAAAGCGCGCTGGCAATCGCCACGTGGCTCGAAAACCGCGAAGAGGTTGCCCGCGTCCTGCATCCGGCCCTGCCGAGCTTCCCGTCRCACCACATCTGGAAACGTGATTTCAAGGGTGCCAGCGGCATCTTCTCCTTCGTGCTGAAGGTTGACGATCCGCAAAAGGTCAAGCCGAAGGCGCATGCCTTCCTCGATGCGCTCTCCTATTTCGGATTGGGCTATTCCTGGGGCGGCTATGAAAGCCTTGCCATACTGGTCAATCTCTCGGACCGAAAGATCGCCAAGGCCCCGGCCGAAGGTCCGGTCATTCGCCTGCAGATTGGTCTCGAAGATATCGTTGATCTCAAGGCCGATATCGAGCGCGGCTTTGCTGCGGCAAATGCCGTCTGATCAGCCACCATCTGATTAGCCAACTGGGCGGTAGCCGTAAATCCAGTCGAGATCCGCCGCGAGGCTTTGCGGCGGTTTCAGCGACAGCACGATATCCCGGCCGAGGCGGATCGGGCCGCTTGCATGATAGGCGAAACGGTTGAAGGCGCCGCGCTGGCGAAGCTTGGCGATGCGCGGCATGCGATGCCGTTCGAACAGTGAGATGGCTTCGGAAACCGGTCGGGTGGCAAGAAAGGCGGTAAGCTCGAATGCATCCTCGATCGCCATCGCTGCCCCCTGCGCCGCAAAAGGCATCATCGCATGGGCCGCATCTCCGATCAGCACAGTCTTGTTGCCGTCCTGCCATTTGCCCGGCGTTGCCTCGAAAAGCGGCCAGAAGGTGATGTCGTTGCGCCCTCCGAGCAATCCGGCAATAGCAGGATGCCAGCGGCGGAAGCGCGACTGCAGAAGCTCCTGTTGAACCTGTGTCGGCTCGCCCTGCCAGGCCTGCGGCGCAATATTGCCGGCGGTGATMRCCACCATGTTGAAGCCACCGGTCTCCTTCAGCGGATAACAGACCATATGCGCCGAGGAGCCGAGTAGGGCCGAGACACTGGCGCGGTCGAGAAAGCCCGGCGCCTCTGTTTCTGCGATGGTGAAACGGAAGGCGATGTTTCCGGAGAATTGCGGGGCAGGGGCGCCCGGTATTGCCTGCCGCAATCTGGACCAGACACCATCGGCGCCGATGATGACGTCGGCCGAACGCCGACACTGAGGCAAATCCGCTTCGAAACGTGTTCCGAGATGGAGCTGGCAGAGCGGATTGGCACTGACCGCATCCAGCAGCGCCTTCTGCAGCGTCGTGCGATGCAGGACGCCGTAGGGTGCTCCCCAGCGGTTCCTGGCAAAATTCCCGACCGGGACAGCTGCAAGTTCGCGCAGCGAACTGCCTGAGATCAGCCGGATGGATTGCGGCTCGAGCCAGAGGCTGGTCAGCCTGTCGAGCACGCCGAGTTCGGCGAGCACATGCGATGCGTTAGGCGAAATCTGCAAGCCAGCGCCCACTTCCGCAAGCTCGGGCGCCTGTTCGAAAATATCCGAACTGATGCCACGCCTTGCGAGCGCCAGTGCGGCCGTTAGGCCCGCAATTCCGGCGCCGATGATGGCGGCATGTTCGACCGGCATGGGATGTCCGATCCGCAGAGCCGACTTTACGCCGCTTTGACGTGGAAGACGCAGCCGGGCGGGTTGGTTTGGTTGGATTTCAGCGACGCATTGTAGCGATAAAGCGTCGAGCAGTAGGAGCAGACCTTCTCGTTGTCGTCGCCCATATCGATGAAGATATGCGGATGATCGAAGGGAACGGATGCGCCGGTGCACATGAATTCCTTGACGCCGACTTCGATAACGCGGTGACCGCCGTCGTTCTGGAAGTGCGGAATGCTGTGGCCGGCCATGTCTGTCTCCGAATGCTTTGAAATTCTGCGCGGACTTTATAGGCCTTCGGCGGAAAAGTGTAGTGCCAAAGCATGGCTCCGTTGCGAGTTTTTGGCTTCACGATGAAAGGCCGCTCGACTATGGTCGCGCCAAATAAGGACGGCCCGATGAACCTGAATACGCCTGCATTTTCAAGCTTCACCCATGACGGACTGAAACTTGCCTTTTTCGACGAGGGCGATCCCTCCGGCCCGCCTGTAGTGCTCATCCACGGCTTTGCTTCGTCGGCGAGCGTCAACTGGGTTCATCCGGGCTGGCTGAAGACCTTGGGCGATGCTGGCTACCGGGTGATCGCCATCGACAACCGAGGCCATGGCGCGAGCGACAAACCGCGCGATGCCGAGGCATACAGGCCGTGGTTCATGGCTGGCGATGCGATTGCGCTGCTCGATCATCTCGGCATCCCCGAAGCCAACCTGATGGGCTATTCGATGGGCGCCCGCATCGCCGTCTTTGCGGCGCTCGCCTATCCGCACCGTGTTCGTTCGCTGGTGCTCGGCGGCCTCGGTATCGGCATGACGGACGGCGTAGGCGATTGGGATCCGATCGCCGATGCGTTGCTTGCGCCGTCGATTGCCGATGTCACCCATCCGCGCGGCCAGATGTTCCGCGCATTTGCAGAGCAGACGAAGAGCGACCGCGAGGCGCTTGCCGCCTGTATCAAGGGCTCGCGCGATCTCGTCGCCCGCGCCGACATGGGCAAAATCGATGTGCCCACCCTGATCGGGGTTGGAACGAAGGACGACATTGCCGGTTCTCCCCAGGAACTGGCGGCTCTGATGCCTGACGCCCACGCTCTGGATATTCCCGGCCGCGACCACATGCTCGCCGTTGGCGACCGGGTGTTCAAGAAGGCCGTGCTGGAATTCTACGCTGAAGTCTCTGCCGGCTGATATCGCTGGCYGGTGACATAACCGTGATATCGGCAAAAACGCGTTGAACGGACGTGGCGAGGGCACCCATTTATGTTATGGGCGTTTTCCTCTATATAATCGCATTCCAACGGGAAATGAGGAGGCCGGAAATGGTCGCTAAGACGGATATCCGCACGCTGGACGTAGCTCATCCGCTGAAGGTGATGGATCCCATATGGGACAGCCTGCGGGAGGAGGCGCGCCTTGCTGCGGAAAGCGATCCAGTGCTGGCTGCCTTCCTCTATTCGACGGTCATCAATTACCGCTCGCTCGAAGAATGCGTCGTGCACCGCATCTGCGAGCGCCTCGACCATCCCGACATGCAGGCAAACCTGCTGCGCCAGACTTTCGAGGAAATGCTGGAGGATTGGCCGGAATGGAGCTCGATCCTGCGCGTCGATATCCAGGCGGTCTATGACCGTGATCCCGCCTGCCTGCGCTTCATGGAAGCCGTTCTCTACTTCAAGGGTTTTCATGCGCTGCAGACGCACCGGCTGGCGCACTGGCTGCTGAACCGTGGCCGCCGCGACTTCGCGCTCTACTTGCAGAGTCGCTCCTCCAGCGTCTTCCAGACCGATATCAATCCGGCCGCCCGTATCGGCAAGGGCATCTTTCTCGACCATGCGACCGGCCTCGTCGTCGGCGAGACCGCCGTCATCGGTGACAACGTTTCCATCCTCCATGGTGTGACGCTCGGCGGCACCGGCAAGGAAGGGGCCGATCGTCACCCGAAGATCGGCACGGGCGTCATGATCGGCGCAGGCGCCAAGATCCTCGGCAATATCGAGATCGGCTTCTGCTCGCGMGTCGCCGCCGGCTCCGTCGTCCTGAAAGCGGTGCCGCCAAAGACCACGGTAGCGGGCGTGCCCGCCAAGGTCGTCGGTGAAGCGGGCTGTTCCGAGCCGGCCCGCGTTATGGATCAGGTTATCGGCGCCGATATCTGATCCTTCATTGGAAAATGCGAAAAACCGCCTAAATGCTGGCGGAGACAGTCGTTGTGAACCCGATCTCGCGACCTTTACAGCGCCGCTCTACCTGTGCAAGAAGCGGCCAACCGAGATTGCTTACGGAGATGAAAGCGTGAAGCCTGAAGAAATCAAGAAACTCGACGCCTATTTCAAACGCACGCTGAACCCGCAGATTGTGGTGAAGGCGCGCCCGCGCAAGAATGATTCCGCGGAAGTCTATCTCGGCGAAGAATTTCTGGGCGTCGTCTATATCGATGACGAGGATGGCGATCGTTCCTACAACTTCTCGATGGCGATCCTTGACGTCGATCTGTGATGCCCATTGCATTCGTTAAAAGCCGGGCATCGCTAGMCGATGCCCGGCTTTTTCGTATTAGGACAAGCCGTTTGAAACGGCGAATGCATCTATTCGCCAAAATTTCTAATAACCTTCCGGTTGCAGTCGCCTGATATATTTTAGCAAAATCAACAAAAGACGAACGTGCCCGAACGGCGCTCTTTCAAAAGTTGTCGCTAATGCAATCTATGGATGTTTTGCGCTGCACAAGACTACTTGACTATTTGTGCGTCGCAGCTACCCTTTGCGCTGCAACAGCCAATTGGAGGATGGTTCATGTTCAATTTTGACGACGCAAGCCGGAAGAACAAGGAAGTGGTGGATACAGTGCTGAGAAGCTATTCCGACACTGCCAAGAGCTTCCAGGCGATTGCCTCTGAAGCCGCAGAATATTCCAAAAAGTCGTTCCAGGATGCTGTCACGCATTTCGAGACGCTTTCGGGCGCCAAGAGCTTTGAAACAGCGTTCGAGCTGCAATCCAATTATGCGAAGTCCGCCTACGAGACCTTTATCTCTGAGGCAACGAAGCTCGGCGAAATGTATGCCGACCTCGCCAAGAATGCCTATAAGCCTTACGAAGCACCGCTGGCAAACACCGCGGCCACCGTTTCCAAGGCCGCACCGGTAACCCCGGCAGCCGCATAAAATCTTCGGCGCGATTCCCGCTGCCTATTGAAAATCAAAGACCGGCATCGCACTTGCGGCCGGTCTTTTTTTGTTTCCTGAAGCTTCCCCCAGTTTTGCGCATACTTTTTTGGCCTTTGCGTCAAGTCCTGCGGAATTGTGATTGCAGTCGGAAACAAGGGGCTTAAAATCGCTCTATTATGAACTACCTTAGGGTTTCAGATATTCGTCGGGAAAGCACCCCTCCCATGCTGCCTGCCGGATTGATTGAGGAATGAATGAAAATGATCGCCAGACCGATCCGGATGCAGAACGACAGCGAAAGGAACGGGGACAACGGAAATCGAACCTCGGTCATCACGCGTACCAAGCCGAAGACCAAGAAGCCTAATCTCTATCGCGTACTGCTTTTGAATGACGACTACACCCCAATGGAATTCGTCATCCATATTCTGGAGCGTTTTTTTCAAAAGGATCGGGAAAGTGCCACCCGCATCATGTTGCATGTCCATAACCATGGCGTCGGCGAATGCGGAATATTCACATACGAGGTGGCGGAAACAAAGGTGAGCCAGGTGATGGATTTTGCCCGGCAGCACCAGCATCCGCTGCAATGCGTCATGGAAAAGAAGTGAGGAACTGAACGTGCCAACATTTTCGCCTAGTCTTGAGAAGGCGCTCCATCAGGCACTGACCTTTGCCAACGAGCGGCACCATGAATATGCCACGCTCGAGCATCTGCTGCTCGCCCTGATCGACGATGCCGATGCGGCTGCGGTCATGGGTGCCTGCAATGTCGACCTCGACGCCCTCCGTAAAACGCTCCTGGAATATGTCGATAACGAACTCTCCAACCTGGTCACCGGTTATGACGAAGACTCCAAGCCGACCTCCGGCTTCCAGCGCGTCATCCAGCGAGCGGTGATCCATGTCCAGTCTTCCGGTCGCGAGGAAGTGACCGGCGCCAACGTGCTCGTCGCGATCTTCGCCGAGCGCGAGAGCCATGCTGCCTATTTCCTGCAGGAACAGGAAATGACCCGCTACGACGCGGTCAACTACATTTCCCACGGTATCGGCAAGCGCCCCGGCGCATCCGAAAACCGTCCGCCCCGCGGTGCGGAGGAAGAATCCGAATCCAAGCCGACCGCACGCGGCGGCAACGAGGAAGAAGGTGGGCCGAAGAAGCAGCAGGATGCGCTGAAGGCTTACTGCGTGAACCTCAACGAGAAGGCCAAAGGCGGTAAGATCGACCCGTTGATCGGCCGTCACGCCGAGGTCAACCGGACCATCCAGATCTTGTGCCGCCGCTCCAAGAACAACCCGCTTTATGTCGGTGATCCCGGCGTCGGCAAGACCGCTATCGCTGAAGGCCTCGCCAAGCGCATCGTCGAAGGCAAGGTTCCGGAAGCTTTGGCTGACGCCACGATCTTCTCGCTCGACATGGGCACGCTGCTCGCCGGCACGCGTTATCGCGGTGACTTCGAGGAGCGCCTGAAGCAGGTCGTCAAGGAACTTGAAGAATATCCGGGTGCCGTGCTCTTCATCGACGAAATCCACACCGTCATCGGTGCGGGCGCGACGTCGGGCGGCGCAATGGATGCCTCGAACCTCTTGAAGCCGGCTCTGTCTTCAGGGGCGATCCGCTGCATCGGTTCGACCACCTACAAGGAATACCGCCAGTTCTTCGAGAAGGATCGGGCTCTGGTTCGCCGCTTCCAGAAGATCGACGTCAATGAGCCGTCGATCGATGATGCGATCGAGATCATGAAGGGCCTGAAGCCCTATTTCGAAGAGTACCACCACCTGCGCTACTCGAACGAGGCGATCAAGACCGCCGTCGAGCTGTCGGCCCGTTACATTTCGGACCGCAAGCTGCCGGATAAGGCAATCGACGTCATCGACGAGACCGGTGCGGCCCAGATGCTGCTCCCGCCGTCCAGGCGCCGCAAGCTGATCACCGAAAAGGAGATCGAAGCGACGATTGCGACGATGGCGCGCATTCCGGCAAAAACCGTCTCGAAGGACGACGAAGCCGTTCTTGCCAACCTCGAGAAAGAGTTGCGCTCGGTAGTCTATGGCCAGGATGTGGCGATCGAGGCCCTGTCCACCTCGATCAAGCTCGCCCGTGCGGGTCTTCGCGAGCCGAACAAGCCGATCGGCGCCTATGTCTTCTCCGGCCCCACGGGCGTTGGCAAGACGGAAGTCGCCAAGCAGCTTGCTGCCTCGCTCGGTGTCGAGATTCTGCGCTTCGACATGTCGGAATACATGGAGCGGCATACGGTTTCCCGTCTGCTTGGTGCACCTCCCGGCTATGTCGGCTTTGACCAGGGCGGCCTGCTGACCGATGGCGTCGACCAGCATCCGCATTGCGTGGTGCTGCTCGACGAAATCGAGAAGGCGCATCCGGATATCTACAATATCCTGCTGCAGGTCATGGACCACGGCACGCTGACCGACCATAACGGCAAGAAGATCGACTTCCGCAACGTCATCCTGATCATGACGACCAATGCGGGCGCTTCGGAAATGGCCAAGGCCGCGATCGGCTTCGGTTCGTCCAAGCGTACCGGTGAAGATGAGGAGGCTCTGACCCGCCTGTTCACGCCGGAATTCCGCAACCGTCTCGACGCGATCATCCCGTTCGCGCCGCTGCCGACGGCCGTCATTCACAAGGTCGTTCAGAAGTTCATCATGCAGCTGGAAGCTCAGCTGTCCGAACGCAACGTCACCTTCGACCTGCACGAGGACGCGATCGCCTGGCTGTCCGAGAAGGGTTATGACGAGAAGATGGGCGCTCGTCCGCTTGCCCGCGTCATCCAGGATGCCATCAAAAAGCCCCTGGCGAACGAAATCCTCTTCGGCAAGTTGAAGAAGGGCGGCGTCGTCAATGTCACCGTCGGCCCGAAGGAAGACGGCAAGCCAGGCCTCATCCTGGAAGCCATTCCGGAAACGGCGCCCATCAAGCCGAAGCCGGAAGCCGAACTGGTTCATCCGGATGCGGCCCATGAGGATGATGGCGAGCTGAAGACCAAGCCGGTCAAGAAGACGAAGGCCAAGACCGTGCCGCAGCCGGAGCCGGAAGTCCGCGACGCCCCCAAGAAAGGCTCGACGGTGCCGAAGGTTCCGCGCAAGAAGTAGTCTTCGAAGTGAGACATGAAAAAGGCCGCTGAAAAGCGGCCTTTTTGTTTGCCTTAGTTCTCAGAGCTTCGTGTAGTCGATCTCGAGGAAGTCAGCGACCTCGGGTATCCAGCGGTCGCGCACGAAGGCCACATGCAGCGGGTGCACGTTATAGGCGTCGTAACCGGCCTGGTCGTCGAACTCCATCGAGAAGCCGAAGGTAAAATCGTTCTTTGGACTCGTCTGGCGAAGCTGCTCGAAATTCCTGACGCCTGGAATCTGCTTGAGCGTCAGTGCCGCGTCGAGAAAGGCTTTCTCTTCGACCGAACCGGCGGCGTGCTTCAGGCGGAACGCAACGGTGTGGCGGATCATGATTCCCTCCTAAATCGATGAAGTAATTTGGTATTCTTGAAAATAAGGCCKCGTTTCCGTTACGCGAGTTCCGCCTTGATCTTCTCCGCGTTGGCGGCGAGCACCGCTCCATCCTCCATCTTGCCGGAATGCGGCTTGAGCGCCACGCCCTGATGCCGCGGTATAACATGGAAATGCAGGTGGAAAACGGTCTGGCCTGCTGCCGGTTCGTTGAACTGGGCGATGAACACGCCGTCGGCGTCGAAGGCTTCCTTCACGGCATTCGCGACCTTCTGGACGACGGTGATCGTGTGGGAAAGGGAAGCTGGGTCGGCATCGAAGATATTGCGGGAAGGTGCCTTCGGCAGGACCAGAACATGGCCCGGCGCCTGCGGCATTACATCCATGAACACAACAGTCTTGTCGTCCTCGTAGACGCGATGCGACGGGATTTCGCCGCGCAGAATCTTGGCGAAGATATTGCTGTCGTCATAGGCGGCGCTGGTCATGGCGAAATCTCCTCGTGTTTTCCTTGATCGCGTAGCGCGGCGGGGCCAAGCGCGTCAATCCTCCTGCAGCCGCTCGCCCTTGCGGAAGGGGGTGTGCTCGGCGAGCATATCATTCATATACTCGACATCCTCCCGCTCGCGCTCGAGGTAGTCGGCAATCGCACGGCGCAATCCCGCATGGGCGATATAGTGAGCCGAATGCGTTGTCACCGGCAGGTAACCACGCGCGAGCTTGTGTTCGCCCTGAGCGCCGGCCTCTACTTTCTTGAGGCGCTTTTCCAGCGCGAAATCGATCGCCTGATGATAGCAGACCTCGAAATGCAGGAAGGGGTGATCCTCGATGCAGCCCCAGTGCCGCCCGTAGAGCGTATCGCCGCCGATGAAGTTGATGGCACCCGCTATATAGCGGCCGTCGCGTTTGGCCATCACGAGCAGGATGTCGTCGGCCATGCGCTCGCCGATCAGCGAATAGAATTTGCGTGTCAGATAGGGCCGGCCCCATTTGCGGCCGCCGGTATCCATGTAGAAGGCGTAGAACTGATCCCAGATGCCTTCGGTCAGGTCCTTGCCGGTCAGCCAGTCGATAGTAATGCCGTTCTCGACCGCCGTCCGACGCTCCTTGCGCAGTGCCTTGCGCTTGCGGGAGGCAAGTGTTTCCAGGAACGCGTCGTGATTGTCATAGCCTTCATTGATGAAATGGAACTGCTTGTCGGTGCGGTGCAGATAGCCGTCGGTTTCGAAGACCGGCATCTCGTCCTCGGGCACGAAGGTGATGTGGGCCGAAGAGATACCGAGACGGCGGACGACCTCCTTGAGGCTTTCCGCCATGGCATTCTGAATTGGCAGGCGGGCAAGGCCTTCGGCCACAAGCAGGCGCGGGCCGGTTGCGGGTGTAAAGGGGATCGAGCACTGCAGCTTTGGATAATAGCTGCCGCCAGCCCGTTCGAAAGCGTCGGCCCAGCCGTGATCGAAGACATATTCGCCCTGGCTGTGGTTTTTGAGATAGCCGGGCAGGGCGCCGATCAGTTCACCCTTGTCGGTTTCCAGAAGCATGTGATGGCCAAGCCAGCCGCTCTGCGCGGTAGCCGAGCCGGATTCTTCCAGCGCCGAGAGAAAGGCATGCGAGACGAAGGGATTATAGGCGACGCTGTCGCACGTCTTCGATGCTCCCGAAAGCCTGGACCAGCGCTCGGGGGAAATTTCGGTGAATGATCGCTCGATGCGGATGGAAAGTTCGTCTGACGATTCGTCTGTCATGAAGTAAATGCGAAGCCGTTGGGGGAGGGAGCGGGCTCTCCCTCCCAGTCTGCGCACGATCTTGTTCAAAAAGCGAGTGTCAAACCGCCGTGCGCGGATCGAAGCCTTCGAAAGTCATTTGATCGGCGTTCTCGAATGTATGTTTGCGGGCCTCATCGTCGCGYACCGTCCAGGTGATGACCGGAATGCCCTTGTCGCGCTGGCCGGCGACGAACGGGTTCGGCAGATCGGCATAATAATAGGAGATGAAATCGAGGCCGATCTCCATCGCATTCTCATGAGTGGCATATTCTTCCGTCGTATTGCCGTTGGCCGTCAGCCCGATCGGGTAGGGAGAGTTGAGCTCCCTGAGATCCTTCAGCAGCCACCGGTCGAAGCTCATCAGCGCGACCTTGCCTTCATAGCCCTCGAGCACATCGAGAACGGCCTCGGCAAAGCCCTCGTCGTCGGCTTCGCGGCCCTTGAGCTCCAGCACCAGCGGTACTTTGCCCTTAACGAGGTGAAGAAGCTGCTTCAGCGTCGGCACCTTGTCCTTCGTGCCGCCGACAGCAAACAGCCCGAGTTCCTGGGAGGTCCGTTCGCGCACATCGCCCTTGAGGTTGCAGAGACGTTCCAGATCTTCATCATGGAAGATGACCGGCACGGCATCCGAGGCGTAATGCAGGTCGCATTCGATGGCAAAGCCCGCTTCGACGGCGCGCGAAAAGGCCGAGAGCGTGTTTTCCCAGACGGCGTTGTTGAGGTCATGATAGCCGCGATGCGCGACCGGCAGCTCTTTGATCCAGTYGGCATTCGTCATTATGCGATTTCCATGATAGCATCGATTTCGACTGCGGCATTGAGCGGCAGGGCAGCCATGCCGACCGCGGCGCGGGCATGTTTGCCGGCTTCGCCGAGCACGCCGGCGATCAGGTTCGAAGCGCCGTTGATGACAAGGTGCTGCTCGACGAATTCGGGTACCGATGCAACAAAGCCGTTAAGCTTGATGACCCGGCGAATGCGGCCGAGATCGCCGCCGAGTGCCGCCTTTGCCTGTGCGAGAATGTTGATGGCGCAAAGTTCAGCGGCGCGCTGACCGGTGGCGACGTCGACATTCTTGCCGAGGTGGCCGGTAACGGCGACTTTGCCGGACTCGAGAGGCAACTGGCCGGAAATGGTGAGAAGATTGCCGCTGATGACATAAGGGACGTAGTTGGCAGCAGGTGCGGCAGCTTCGGGAAGGGTTATCCCCATTTCCGACAGACGCGCGGCGATTTGATCGGACATTTTCGTCTCCGCTTTTGTTGTCAATTCTTCAAAAATTATGCATCAAGACTAGAATCTTTAATGTGACAGTTTCGAGCCTCGACTTGGCCGCCTCGATTTGGCCGAAACGGTTCTTATAACATCGCGGACGAGTCCAACAGGAGTTAATGAATGTTCCGATCGTCACTTGCCGCTCTTCTCCTCGCAAGCGTTTCCGCCAATGTCTCCGCGGCCGCGCCGGCGACGAGCGCTGTGATCGCGACCGGGCTCGTTGCTCACCGCGCGGTTTACGACCTGGAACTGAAGGACGCCTCGGAACGCTCCGGCATCTCCTCCATGTACGGCCGTATGGTCTATGAGTTCGACGGCAATTATTGCGAAGGCTTCACCACGAATTTCCGCTTCGTCACCCAGATCGACACGGGCGATAGCGTGCGCGTCAGCGACCAGCAGACCAAGACCTTCGAGAGCCTGAAGGACGGCAAGTTCACCTTCGACACGAAGTCCTTCACCGACGACCAGCTCGACAAGGAAGTCAACGGCGCGGCCGAGGATAAGCCGGAAGGCGTGAAGGTCGACCTGACGCAGCCGGCTAGCCGCGAGCTGCAGCTCGCCGAAAGCCGGTTCCCGACCGAGCATATGCTCGATGTCATCCAGAACGCCAAAGACGGCAAGCGCTTCTTCGAAGCTCGCGTTTTCGATGGCTCTGATGACGGCGACAAATCACTGGTCACCACGACCATCGTCGGCAAGCAGGAAACCCCGGCCACCGATGAGGCCGATGCCGGCAATGCCGGCCAGTTCTCCAAGACCGCCTTCTGGCCGGTGACGATCTCTTATTTCAACGAGAATGCCAAATCGGACACTCTGCCGGTCTACCGCATGTCGTTCAAGCTCTATGAGAACGGCATCACGCGCGACCTGACGATGGACTACGGCGATTTCGTGCTGACCGGCAAGCTCGCCAATCTCGAACTTCTCGACAAGAAGGCCGCGCCGACCTGCCAGTAAGGCGGGTTTTGTCGCTCCTTAACCAACTGTCATAAAAGCGTATTTCTAGTGCAGCTAAACTGTCGTCCCGAGATGAGTCATCGCGGGCCGGTACGTGTGGAAGTCTGCCTTTTCCGACCCTGCAGCGTGGATGGCCCATTTGCTACGACAATGGGTTTGCAATTCGTAAGACCAATTGCGCCACAAGCCGAGAAAGACGACCCGAATGGCCGATACCGATCTCGCGACTATGCAGAATGCCTCTCTGCCGGCGATTGCCGCCGATCCCTCCGAAATAGCCCGCATCACCGATAATATCAGTATCACTGACCGCGCCGGAATCTCCGTCTTCGGAGACCGGGCGCAGCAGTCTGTGAGCGACTATTCCGACAGGATCCTGCGCGAGGTGCGCAACAAGGATCTCGGTGAGGTCGGCAAGCTTCTAACCGACATCATCCTGAAATCGAAGAGCCTCGATCCTGCGTCGTTGAAGGAGAAGGGTTTCCTCAGCCGCATGTTCCTCTCTGCCCAGGCACGCCTCGAACGCTTCAAGGAAGAGTTCGAGGATGTCGCGGGTCAGATCGACCGTATCGGGCTGGAACTCGACCGCCACAAGGATACGCTGCGCCGTKATATCGCCTTGCTCGACGATCTGCATGAGGAGACGAAACAGTCGATCATCCGGCTCGACGCCTATGTGCAGGCCGGCAAGAATTTCGCTGACCATTTCCGTGCGATCGAGTTGCCGAAACTGAAGAGCGCAGCCGATGCCGCGACGTCGGCGCCCGGCGACGGCATGCTGGAAGCGCAGACCTATCAGGACAGCGTCCAGGCGCTCGACCGACTGGAGAAACGCATCTTCTATCTGCAGCAGGCTCGTCAGCTCGGCATCCAGCAGCTTCCGCAGATCCGCATCGTCCAGGCTGGCGACGAGACGCTGATCGAGAACCTTCAGGCCACCTCGGCACTGACGGTTCCGGCCTGGAAGCAGAAGATGGTCATTCTGCTCGGGCTTAGCAGGCAGAAATCGGCCCTCGATCTGCAGAAGACGGTCACCGACGCCACCAATGACATGATCCGCCAGGCCTCCGAAATGATGAAGGATCAGGCGATCGCCATCGAGCAGCAGTCGCAGCGCGGCATCGTTGATATGGAGACGCTTGCCAAGGCCAATCAGGATCTGATCGACACTGTAACCGGCGTGCTGCGCGTCCAGGAGGAGGGCCGTAAGAAGCGCGCTGAGGCCGAGCAGCATATGGAACAACTGACGATCGACCTCAAGAAGGCGATGACACAGGCGTGACCGGCAAAAACATGATCCGATCACTCGTCTCCGCACTGGCGCTGTCTGGTCTGGCGGCGCTGGCCGGCTGCGATGCTTTCAGCAGCGGCCCTGACTTTTCGATCGTTTCCGGGTMGGAAAACACCGTCCTCCAGCCGATCGTCGAGGAATTCTGCAAGGAGAAGCACGCGACCTGCTCCTTCAAATATGAGGGCACGCTCGATATCGGCCTCGCGCTGCAAAGCGATCAGGGCGTTGAGCAGGACGCCGTCTGGCCCGCTTCCAGCGTCTGGGTCGACATGTTCGACACAAGGCGCAGGGTCAAGGACCTGACGTCGGTGGCGCAGACGCCCGTCATCCTCGGTGTGCGCAAGTCGAAGGCCGAACAGCTCGGCTGGATCGGAAAGGATGTCTTCGTGAAGGATATCTTGGCAGCGGTGGATAGCGGCTCGCTGAAGTTTCTGATGACATCAGCCACTCAGTCGAATTCAGGAGCCAGCGCCTATCTCGCCATGCTCTCAAGCGCGCTCGGCAACAAGCCGGTGATCGAGCCCGGCGATCTCGACGACAAGACGGTCCAGGACACCGTTCGAAGCCTGCTTGCCGGCGTTGCGCGCTCCTCCGGCTCTTCGGGCTGGCTCGCCGACCTCTATACGGATTCCGCTGGCAAGGGCACGATCTACGATGCCATGTGGAACTACGAGGCGGTCATCAAGGAAACCAACGACAAACTGTCAGGCATGGGCAAGGAGCCGCTTTACGCCATCTATCCCGCCGATGGCGTGGCGATGGCGGATTCACCGATCGGTTTCGTCGATCATGGCCGCGGCGCCGAGGTACAGACCTTCTTCAAGGATCTGCTTGCCTATTTGCGTTCGCCCTATGTCCAGAAGAAGATCGCCGAAACCGGCCGCCGCCTGCCGCTCGGCAGTGTGACTGCGCAGCCGGAGCCGAGCTGGAACTTCGATCCCACGAGACTGGTGACAGCTATCCGCATGCCGGAACCAACGGTGATCCGCCAGGCACTCACGCTTTATCAGGCCGCACTTCGCAAGCCGTCGCTGACGGCGCTCTGCCTCGACTTCTCCGGCTCGATGCAGGGAGACGGCGAGAAGAGTCTGCAGGAGGCGATGCGTTTCCTGTTCACGCCGGAAGAGGCCAGCAAGGTGCTGGTGCAGTGGTCACCTGCTGACCGCATCTTCGTCATTCCCTTCGATGCCAATGTCCGCAATATCTTTTCGGGCTCGGGCGATGCGATGGAGCAGCAGGGGCTTCTCAATGCGGTTGCCGGCCAGCATGCCGGCGGCGGCACCAATATGTATGCCTGCGCCGAGCGCGCGCTCCAGCAGATGGCGAAAACTGAGGACCTCGGCAATTATCTGCCGGCGATCATCATCATGACCGATGGCAGATCMGATGATCAAAGTGCGGCCTTCATGAGCGATTGGAACGCGATGGAGCCACACGTGCCGATCTTCGGCATTACTTTCGGCGATGCGGACAAGACCCAGCTCGCCAATCTGGCGGCGGCGACGGCGGCGCGTGTCTTCGACGGTCGGTCGGACCTTGCGGCAGCATTCCGCACMGCCCGCGGTTATAATTAGGGCCGGCATGCGCAACTGGCTCGGCAATGATGGCAACTGGATCGTGGCGGGAGCAGTAACGGCCATCCTCGTTCCCGTCCTCACGTTCACAGCCGGCATGCCGTTCTGGATCGCTGTCGTCATCGGCATGTTCGTCTTCGCCGGCCTCGTGTTCCTGCTGTCGCCGCGCCGGCTTTTCGAAGGCCTGAATGTCAAGGCGATCGGCCGTGGCCGCGTCGCCTTCGCGAGGGAACTGCTGGAAGGTGCCGCTCCCGCGGCGCAAAGGCTGGAGACGGCCGCAGACGATATCACCGACAAGCAGACGGCAGCGCGCGTGCGCCACCTGGCTGAAATCGCCGCCGATGTCTTCCGCAAGGTGGAAGCCAAGCCGGAAAGCGCCAATACCGTGCGCCGTTTCCTTAGTTACTATCTGCCGCGTGCGGCCGAAGTCGCCGAGGGCTTTGCGGTGATCGAGGCGAAGCGCGCGCCGGAGCGCCAGCAGTTGGAGGATGTCCGCGCCGTACTCGTCAAGCTCGAAGATGCCTTCGTTCATTATGCCGACAGCCTTGTCGATGCTGAACTCGGCACACTTGATACAGACCTGCGCCTCATCCAGGCATCGCTCAAAGAGGATATCGGACGCTGATGGCTCTTTCCCGCCGTGCCTTTGGAGTTGGACTGCTCGCCACCGGCATTGCCGGCACAGGTGGCTATTTCGCTGTCCGCGACCGGCCGGAGCTGCAGGGCTTGCTTGGCGCACGCACAAAACTTTTCGGCTTCATCGGCGGCGAGAAAGAGGCTTTCCTTGCCGATCCGGATGTCGCCAGCGCTATCAAAGGCTACGGCCTTTCGATCGACAGCCGTGTTGCCGGCTCGGTCGAGATGGTGCGCGAGCAGGCCTTGCTCTCACAGAACCCGCAATTTCTCTGGCCTTCCTCATCCATCATGGTGGATATCGCCCGTCAGAGCGGCGTGAAGATCCGCGACGACCGTGTCATGCTCAATACGCCCATTGTCGTTTACACATGGCAGCCGGTCGTGGACGGGCTGATCAAATCGGGCCTCGTGACGGTAACTGACGGTTATCACCAGCTTGACCTGAAGGCCTTGCTCGACGCCATCCTTGCCGGGACGGACTGGTCGAAGCTCGGCGTCGTCACGCTCTACGGCCGGGCGCGCATCGTCTCGACCGATCCCAACCGGTCGAATTCGGGCTTCATGTTCTCGGGTCTCGCGCTCAGCCTGTTCAGCGGCAATGTCGCGACATCAGATGATCTCGCCCAATATGGCGGCAAAGTGCAGTCGATCTTCCGCAATATGGGTTTCAAGTCGCCATCGTCAGGCAAGCTGTTCGACCAGTATCTGGCAGGCGGGCTCGGTGGCGAACCGATGATTGTCGGCTACGAGAATCAACTTGTTGAATGGGCGCTCGCCGATGCCGACCGATGGAGCCGCATCCAGTCGGGGCCTGGAGCCAAACCCGTCGTCCTCTATCCACGCCCGACGGTCTATTCGGCACACCCGCTGATCGTCGTCGACGAAACGGCCGAACGTCTGATCGAGGCGCTGACGAGCGCCCGCCTGCAGGAGCTTGCCTGGACCAAACACGGTTTTCGCGGGCCGCTCGGCACGGCGACCGGTGATACCAAGGGGCCAATTGCCGGCCTGCTGCCGGCCGAGATCGATGCCGTGCTGCCGATCCCGGACGCTGGCGTCATGCTCTCGCTGCTAAACACGCTGGCAAGCTGAGCCGGCAACGCGTATATATCGCAGGCGCGGCTCATTCGTCCGTTCGCGCCAGATTTTTTGGCGTAAGCCTTGCTTTTGCAGGAAATCGAATGTAAGGCCACGCGCATTCCACACGTAAGGCATGGGATCGTCCGGGAGAAATCCGGCGGTTCCGCCCGGTGGCATCTTCGAAGAGGATGCTGTTCGCCTTGCGGAGGTTCAACCGGAAAAGGAGTAACAAGGCATGGCATTGCCTGATTTTTCTATGCGCCAACTGCTTGAAGCAGGCGTCCACTTCGGTCACCAGACGCACCGCTGGAACCCGAAGATGAAGCCGTACATTTTCGGCGATCGTAACAACATCCACATCATCGACCTGGCTCAGACCGTTCCGATGCTGTCGCGCGCCCTGCAGGTCGTGTCCGACACCGTTGCTCGCGGCGGCCGCGTTCTCTTCGTCGGCACCAAGCGTCAGGCTTCCGAGCTGATTGCTGACTCGGCGAAGCGTTCTGCCCAGTACTACGTCAACTCGCGTTGGCTCGGCGGCATGATGACGAACTGGAAGACGATCTCCAACTCGATCCAGCGCCTGCGCAAGCTCGACGAAATCCTCGGTTCCGAGCAGTCCGGCTACTCCAAGAAGGAGCGCCTGACTCTCGAACGCGAGCGCGAAAAGCTCGATAAGGCCCTCGGCGGTATCAAGGACATGGGCGGCACGCCGGACCTGATGTTCATCATCGACACCAACAAGGAAAAGATCGCGATCGACGAAGCCAAGCGCCTCGGCATCCCGGTCGTCGCCATCATCGACTCGAACTGCGATCCGGACCTGATCGACTATCCGATCCCGGGCAACGACGACGCTTCGCGCGCCATCGCTCTCTACTGCGACCTGATCGCCCGCGCTGCCATCGACGGTATTGCCCGTCAGCAGAGCGGATCGGGCCRCGACCTCGGCGCTTCTGCGGAAGCTCCGTTCGAGCCGGCGCTCGATGAGGCGACCGAAGCCTGATAAAGCGGGCGGAGTAAAATCTCCGCCAAAGCTTGCGAAGATTGGGAAAGGCCGCTCGCGACTCTCAGAAGTTCGGCGGCCTTGCCCTTTTCAGGCGGAAGCTACGACTGCTTTTGCCCCTATGAATTCTGTTAGGACGCGTCTTCATAACGCTGTCATACATACAGGTACATTTCGTGCCTCAATCCGGTGCCGCGCCGCCTACTGCGGGCCACCGCTTGAACCGACAAGAGGAAGCTTATGACCGAGATTACGGCTGCACTGGTGAAGGAACTGCGCGAAAAGTCCGGCGCAGGCATGATGGACTGCAAGAAGGCGCTGACTGAAACCAACGGCGATATCGAAGCCGCGATCGACTGGCTGCGCGCCAAGGGCATCTCCAAGGCCGACAAAAAGTCCGGCCGCGCCGCCGCTGAGGGCCTGGTCGCCATCGCCGGCGCCGGTCACAAGGCTGTCGTCATCGAACTCAATTCCGAAACCGACTTCGTTGCCCGTAACGATGCCTTCCAGGATCTCGCACGCGGCATCGCCGAAGTTGCGCTCTCCACCGACGGCACGGTCGAAGCCGTTTCGGCTGCGACCTATCCGGCATCCGGCAAGCCGGTCGCCGACACCATCAAGGAAGCGATCGCAACCATCGGCGAGAACATGACCCTCCGTCGTGCCGCCAAGCTCGAAGTCGAGCACGGCGTCGTTGCGACCTACGTCCACAACGCTGCCGGCGACGGCATCGGCAAGCTCGGCGTTCTCGTTGCGCTGAAGTCGGTCGGTGACAAGGCCGTTCTGACGTCGATCGGCCGCCAGGTTGCCATGCACATTGCTGCGACCAATCCGCTGGCTATCCGCGCCGAAGAAGTCGATGCCGCAGTCGCCGAGCGCGAACGCAACGTCTTCATCGAGCAGTCCCGCGAATCCGGCAAGCCGGAAGCCATCATCGAAAAGATGGTGGAAGGCCGCATGCGCAAGTTCTTCGAGGAAGTCGCTCTTCTCTCGCAGGCTTTCGTCATCAATCCGGACCTGACGGTCGGCGCTGCCATCAAGGCCGCTGAAAAGGAAGCCGGCGCCCCGATCGAAGTCACCGGTATGGCTCGCCTGCTCCTCGGCGAAGGCGTCGAGAAGGAAGAAACCGACTTCGCAGCCGAAGTTGCTGCTGTCGCGAAGGGCTGATCTTTCAGCCATATTTGGGAAAACCGAAGGGCATCGCGTGACAACGCGATGCCCTTCGTGTATCGGGCAACTGCGGCAATATACGAGGAGCCAACATGACGTCGGAACCAATCTACAAACGCGTTCTACTCAAGGCTTCCGGGGAAGCCATGATGGGTTCTCAGGGCTTCGGGATCGACGTTGCGGTGGCGGACCGCATCGCGTCCGACATCGCCGATGCACGGCAGATGGGTGTCGAAGTTGGCGTCGTCATCGGCGGCGGTAACATCTTCCGCGGCGTGGCGGTTGCGTCCAAGGGCGGCGACCGCGTCACCGGCGACCACATGGGCATGCTCGGTACCGTCATCAATGCGCTCGCTCTGGCGACATCGCTGCGCAAGCTGAAMATCGACACGGTGGTTCTGTCGGCCATTTCCATGCCGGAAATCTGCGAGAGCTTTTCGCAGCGCGCAACCCTCTACCATCTGTCGCTGGGCAGGGTGGTGATTTTTGCCGGCGGCACCGGCAATCCCTTCTTCACCACAGATTCTGCTGCTGCGCTGCGCGCCGCTGAAATKGGCGCTCAGGCAATCTTCAAGGGCACGCAGGTGGACGGCATCTACACCGCCGATCCGAAGAAGGATCCGACCGCAACGCGTTTCGATCATCTGACCCACAAAGAGGTGCTGGATCGGGGCCTCGCCGTTATGGACGTCGCCGCTGTTGCGCTCGCACGCGAGAATTCCATTCCGATCGTTGTTTTCTCGATACACGAGAAGGGACGTTTCGCTGAAATCTTGACGGGTGGTGGTCTCAAGACCATCGTATCCGACAACTGATGGGAGCTGCGCCGTTGCCGGCGCAAATCTTCTGAGACGGGAGCATAGACATGAGTGAAGGCATCGATATCAAGGAACTGAAGCGCCGCATGGACGGTGCCATTTCCGCGTTCAAGAGCGACATTGCATCGCTGCGCACGGGCCGTGCTTCGGCCAACATTCTCGATCCGGTGATGGTTGAAGCCTATGGTTCGCGCATGCCGTTGAACCAGGTCGCCAACATCACCGTGCCCGAGCCGCGTATGCTGTCGGTCTCCGTCTGGGATAAGACCATGGTCGGCGCCGTGGATCGTTCGATTCGCGAATCCAATCTCGGCCTCAACCCGATCGTCGATGGCCAGAACCTGCGTATTCCGCTGCCGGAACTCAATGAGGAGCGCCGCAAGTCGCTCGTCAAGGTGGCGCACGAATATTCGGAAAAGAGCAAGGTTGCGATTCGCCATGTTCGCCGCGACGGTATGGACGGCCTTAAGAAAGCCGAAAAGGATGGCGTAATCGGCCAGGATGAAAGCCGGGCACAGTCGGAACGCGTTCAGAAAATGACGGACGAGACGATTTTGGAAATCGACCGCTTGCTTGGCGAGAAAGAAAAGGAAATCATGCAAGTTTAGTATACTTGCGTCCTCGCCAAGAAAGACCGGACGGAAAATGTCGGAAACTTCATTTTTGACTGCGCCAGAACACGTTGCCATCATCATGGATGGCAACGGCCGTTGGGCAAAGCAGCGCGGCCTGCCGCGGACGATGGGACACCGCAGGGCGGTCGAGACCGTTCGCCAGACTGTGCGCGCTGCCGGCGATCTGGGCATCAAATACCTGACGCTCTTTGCCTTCTCGTCGGAGAACTGGCGCCGCCCGGAGGCCGAGGTCACCGATCTCCTCGGCCTGCTGAAGGCCTTCATCCGCAGCGATCTCGCCGAGCTCCATCGGCAGAATGTGCGCATCAGGGTGATCGGCGACCGCGTCAACCTGCGTAGCGATATTCTCAAGCTTCTGCTTGAAGCCGAAGAGACGACCAGGGCCAATACGGCGCTGACACTCGTCATCGCCTTCAACTATGGCTCTCGCGACGAGATCGCCCGCGCTGCGATGAGCCTCGCCAAGGACGTGGAGGAGGGGCGCTTAAGGTCGCAGGATATCACGCCGGCGCTGATCAACGCCCGGCTGGACACAGCCGGCATCCCCGACCCCGATCTCATCATCCGCACCAGCGGCGAGGAGCGGTTGTCCAACTTCCTTTTGTGGCAGGCCGCATATTCGGAGTTCGTTTTCCTGCCGGAATACTGGCCGGATTTCAGCCGCGAGCTCTTCCTGTCGGCGCTTGAGAAATTTGCTTCGCGTGATCGCCGCTTCGGCGGTCTCTCCGCGCAGGCTGCGGCTGTGAACACCTGATGAAGCAGGAACTGAAGCTCCGCATCGTTTCAGGTCTGATTCTCGCAATCATCGTTCTTGCCGCCACCTGGTATGGCGGCTTCATCTTCCGTATCCTGGCGGCGGCAATCGCGCTTCTGATCTATTACGAATGGTCGACGATTACGGGTATCGTGCGCGACCCTGTCACCAACGTGCTCGGCTGGGTCGGCGAGGTGCTGGTTGCCGTGCTCGTTCTCGCCGGGGCCTTCGAATATGCGCTCGGAATGCTGATCGCCCTGACCGCGGTCGGCATTGCCATGATCTTCCTGCATCGTGCCAGCCGGTGGTTCGCGCCGGGGCTTTTATATGCTGGCGGCACTGGGCTGGCGCTTGCGGCGATCCGCGGCGATGAAACGTTTGGCCTCTACGCGATGCTCTTCATCTTCGCCGTCGTCTGGGCGACCGATATTCTCGCCTATTTCATTGGGCGTGCGGTCGGCGGTCCAAAGCTTGCTCCCCGCATATCGCCCGGCAAGACCTGGTCGGGGGCGGTCGGCGGGGCCATTTCGGCCGTCATTGCCGGAGCCGTCATTGTCCACTTTCTGATTCCGGAAGCCCTGGATCGCGCCGCGGTGATTGCGCTCGTCCTGTCCGTTTTCAGCCAGTCAGGCGATCTTTTCGAAAGTTTCATCAAGCGAAAATTCGGTGTGAAGGACTCCAGCCGTCTCATTCCGGGGCATGGTGGCGTCATGGACCGTGTCGATGGACTGATTTTCGCCTGTTTTTCAGCGTTCTTGCTTGCTGGCCTTTTTTCGCTGATAAAGGGCGGCGGAACGACGTCGCTCGGTGCGGCATTGTTCGGCCTTTGATCATTACGGCCAGATAGAAGAAAGAAATCATGGAAGCGGTGACCGGCATATTCGGTTTTTTGACGGGCTACATCGTCCCCTTCGTCATCGTGCTGTCGCTGCTCGTATTCGTGCATGAGATGGGCCACTATCTGGTGGGGCGCTGGAGCGGTATCCGTATTCTCGCCTTTTCCGTCGGCTTCGGCCCGGAGATTGCCGGTTTCACCGATCGTCACGGAACACGCTGGAAGATCTCGGCGATCCCGCTCGGCGGCTATGTGCGCTTTTTCGGCGATGAGGATGCATCCAGCAAGCCCGATACCGACAGGCTTGCCGCGATGACGGACGAAGAGCGGCAGCGTTCCTTTGCGGGCGCAAAGCTGTGGAAGCGTGCAGCAACCGTCGCAGCCGGCCCGATCGCCAATTTTATCCTGGCCATTGCCATCTTCACCGTTCTTTTCGCGATCTATGGCCGCACGGTGTCCGATCCCGTCGTTGCCGAAGTGAAGCCGGATAGCGCTGCCGCCGCAGCCGGGATACTGCCCGGCGACCTGCTCGTCTCCATCGATGGCACCAAGGTTCAGACCTTCGACGACGTGCGCCGCTATGTCAGCATCCGTCCGAACCAGAATATTGTCGTGAGCGTCGAGCGTAACGGCGAAAAGATGGACCTGCCGATGGTGCCGCAACGCACCGACATTACAGACCAGTTTGGCAACAAGATCGAGATCGGCCTGATCGGCATCGTCACGAACGAAGAGGTCGGCCACTTCCGCCTGCAGACCTATACGCCCCTGCAAGCGCTGCATGAAGGCGTGACCCAGACCTGGCATATTGTCACCGGCACCTTCAAATATATCGGCAATCTGCTCAATGGATCGATGAAAGCCGACCAATTGGGTGGTCCGATCCGCGTGGCGCAAGCTTCGGGCCAGATGGCTACGCTTGGAATAGGTGCGTTGCTGCAGCTCGCTGCGGTTTTGTCAGTTTCGATTGGATTGCTGAATTTGATGCCGGTTCCGGTACTTGATGGCGGCCACCTGATGTTCTATGCGGTGGAAGCGATTAGGGGAAGGCCGCTGGGTTCTTCGGCTCAGGAAATTGCGTTTCGCATTGGTCTGGCCATGGTACTTACATTAATGGTTTTTGCCACCTGGAATGACATTAGCGCGCTCATTGGCTAGCGCGTAAAAGTGAGGAAAAATTACTGTTTATTTACGATGTTTCAAAGCTGTAGTGGCGAATGGGTCACGCTTGGAAATGAAGTAAACAGAAATTAACGAGCTCCCTTGCTTGTATGTCAAAAGCGGGTAAAACGACACACGTGGCCGGAATCGGRGGCTCCCGGGGCCGGAGACGAGGGAAACAAAGGTAATGGGTGAAATGAAGGCTGGTTCAAGGTTTTTGAACGCAGTATCGGCGATTGCGCTGTCTGCTGGTGTTGTTGCTTCTGGCGCAGGTGCTTTGACTTTCGTTTCGGCTACGGCTGCGGAAGCTGCTGTCATTCAGCGGATAGACGTCCGCGGTGCAAGCCGCGTCGGTGCTGAGGCCGTCCGGTCGAACATCACCATTGCTCCCGGCAAGAGCTTCTCCAACACCGATATCGACGACTCCGTAAAGCAGCTTTACGGCACCGGTTATTTTTCCGACGTCAAGATCTCGGTTTCGGGCAGCACCCTCGTCGTCGACGTCCAGGAAGCAAAACTCGTCAACCAGGTGGTCTTCAACGGCAACCGCAAGGTCAAGGATGACAAGCTGGCAGCCGTCGTCCAGACGCATGCCGCCGGACCTTACAGCGACGCGCAGATCCAGGCCGATATCCAGGCGATCAAGCAAGCCTATGCCGCTACTGGCCGCAGCGAAGTCGAAGTGACGACGCAGGTCGTTCCGCTCGGCGAAGGCCGCGTCAATCTCGCTTTCGTTATCAATGAAGGCGACCGTACCAAGATCGATGCCATCAATTTCGTTGGCAACCAAGCCTATAGCGCCGGCCGTCTCGCCGCGGTCATTCAGACAAAGCGTTCGAACTTCCTCTCGTTCCTGACTCGCAAGGACGTCTACAACGAAGACAAGCTGCACGCTGACGAAGACGCGCTGCGCCAGTTCTATTACAATCGCGGTTATGCCGACATGCGCATCGTTTCTTCCGATGCGGCTTTCGACGAATCGACGAACAAGTACACGCTGACCTTCAACATCGAGGAAGGTCCGCGCTACGACTTCGGTGCAGTTACCGTCCAGTCGACCGTTGAAGGCGTCGATGCCCAGCAGCTGCAGGGGCTGGTCAGAACCCACGAAGGTCAGGTCTACAACGCGAAGGAAGTTCAGAAGTCCATCGAAGCGATTTCGGATCAGGTTGCTTCGGCCGGTTATCCCTTTGCGCGCGTTACCCCGCGTGGTAACCGCGACCTGAACAACAACACGATCGGCGTCGAATACCTCGTCGACCAGGGCGAGCGCGCCTATGTCGAGCGTATCGAAATCCGCGGCAACAGCCGCACGCGCGATTACGTTATCCGCCGCGAATTCGATCTCAGCGAAGGCGACGCCTTCAATCAGCAGATGATCACTCGCGCAAAGCGCCGTCTTGAAGCGCTCGGCTACTTCTCCGCAGTCAATATCTCGACCCAGCCGGGCAGTTCTGCTGACCGCGTCGTCATCGTTGTCGACGTGCAGGATCAGTCAACAGGTTCGTTCGGTATCGGCGCCGGTTATGCGGCCGGCGGCGACGGCCTGCTGCTTGAAGCCTCGATCGAAGAAAAGAACTTCCTCGGCCGCGGTCAGTACATCCGCGTTTCGGCCGGTGGCGGTCAGGAAGGCTCGCGCGCTTACGGCATCAACTTCACCGAGCCCTACTTCCTCGGCTATCGCCTTGCCGCCGGTTTCGATGTCAATCACAGCGAGACGTCGAGCAACGACAACTACGATTACGAAGAAACCAGCGGCGTTCTGCGCGTTACTGCGCCGATCACGGAAGATCTGGCGACCACTTTCCGCTACAATTACAAGCAGATGAAGTACGATTCCAGCGGAAGCAATCTAAGTGATTTGTCGGCTACCTATCAAAATCTCGTCGATGAAAGCCCGTGGACTCGCTCTTCCATTTCGCAGACGCTGACTTACAACACGCTGGACGACACCGTCCTGCCGCGTGAAGGTATCTACGCGACCGCAACGCAGGAAATTGCCGGGCTCGGTGGCGACTCGCAGTATTACAAGATCTACGGTAAGGCTCGTTACTACCATCTGCTTGCTGACGATGCCGATATCATCGGTTCGCTCTCGGCATCGGCAGGTTACGTTGTCGGCTTCGGCGATCACTTGAACGTCTTCGACCAGTTCACATTGACCAATTCCGATATTCGMGGCTTTGAAAACAAGGGTATCGGCCCGCGCATCACCAACCCGGACGATCCGCTCGGTGGTACGACCTATTTCACCGCTTCTGCTGAAGCGACATTCCCGATGCCGGGCTTCCCGCGCGACTTCAACCTGCGCGGCGCAGTCTTCGCAGATGCCGGCACGCTGTTCGGCAATGATGTCGAGCTTCTCGGTTCGGATACCGAAGAAGGTGACGGTTCCTCTCTGCGTGCGTCGGTCGGTCTCGGTCTGATCTGGCAGTCGCCCTTCGGCGCCCTCCGCGTCGACTATGCGATCCCGGTCGTGAAGGAAGACTTCGACAAGACTCAGCGCTTCAAGTTTGGCATTAACAACCAATTCTGATATCGGCAGTCCGGAACTGTAAATTTCAATTCCGTTCTGGAGTTTTGCCGATGGAGCAAAATACTTTTTTTCTGCCCCATGAAGGCGTGAGACTCGTTGAGTTGGCGCAATTTCTTGGGGCAGAGCTTGGCAATTCCGCTCATGGCGATGTCATCATCCGCTCGGTTTCACCTATTGCCAGGGCGCAGGCCGGGGATATCTGTTATATCCTCTCTCGCCGGAACAGGGACGAGTTCCTGACCTGCGAGGCTTCGGCCGTAATTTGCGACAAGGCGCTCTCTGAGCTGGTGCCGCCGCATATCCCTGTGGTGATCTCCTCCAATCCGCATGCTGCCTTCGCGATGGCCGGCGGGTTTCTCTATCCCGCGGCTCTCAAGCCGGTGACGTTTTCGTCCGGCGAGACCGAGATAGCGCCGAGCGCCGTTATCGATCCGACGGCGCGGCTTGAGAAGGGCGTAATCGTCGAGCCGCTGGCGATCATCGGTCCCGGCGCGGAGATCGGCGAGGGCACGCGTATCGGCGCTMACTCGGTCATCGGTCCCAACGTCAAGATCGGCCGCAATGGTTCGATCGCGACGGGCGCGAGCATTCTCTGTGCGCTCATCGGTAACGGCGTCATCATCCATAATGGTGTCCGTATCGGCCAGGATGGATTCGGTTATGCACCAGGCCCGCGCGGCATGATCAAGATCGTGCAGATCGGTCGAGTCATCATCCAGGACAATGTCGAGATCGGTGCCAATACGACCATCGATCGCGGCGCCATGGACGATACCGTCATCGGCGAAGGAACCAAGATCGACAATCAAGTGCAGATCGGCCACAACGTCCGTATCGGTCGCCATTGCGCCATCGTTTCGCAGGTCGGCATGGCCGGCAGCACCATCATCGGCGATGGTGTGCAGATCGGTGGACAGGTTGGCCTCAAGGGACATATCACCATTGGCGATGGCGCGCAGATCGCTGCAAAAAGTGGTGTCATGACCGATCTTGCTGCTGGCGGCCGCTATGGCGGAATACCGGCACGTCCGCTAAATGACTACCTGAAATATGCTACACAGCTCTTGGCAAAATCGGGAGCGCGCGGAAAAAAGGGAGGCAAGAATGACTGAAGCTACAGCCGCCACGCTTTCTTCGGCCGACATCATGGAAATCATGAAGCTGCTGCCGCATCGCTATCCATTTTTGATGGTCGACAAGATAGTCAATATCGATGGTGACAACGCCGCCGTGGGCATCAAGAATGTGACGGTCAACGAGCCGCATTTTTCCGGCCACTTCCCTGACGCGCCGATCATGCCGGGCGTTCTGCTGGTCGAAGGCATGGCACAGACGGCGGGTGCGATCTGCGCCAAGAAAGAAGGCCAGACCGGCAACCTCGTCTATTTCATGACGATCGACAACGCCCGTTTCCGCAAGCCGGTCGTGCCGGGCGATCGCGTTGAATTTCACGTGCTTAAAATAAAGCAACGCGGCAATATCTGGAAATTCCATTGCGACGCAAAGGTCGACGGCGCGCTTGTCGCCGAGGCCGATATCGGCGCGATGATCGTACGCAAGGACAACGCATGAGCATGATCGCCGAAAGCGCCAGGATCCATCCGACGGCCGTGGTCGAAGACGGCGCCGCGGTCGGTGAAGGCGTGGTGGTCGGCCCGTTTTGCCATGTTGGCCCCAAGGTCACGCTTCACGACAATGTGGAACTGATCAGCCACGTGGTTGTTCTCGGTCTGACGACCGTCGGCGCCGGTACGCGTATATTTCCTTCGGCCGTTATCGGTGGCGACTCGCAGAGCGCCCGTCACAGCGCCGTCGACACGTCGCTGATCATCGGGCGCAACTGCACCATTCGCGAGGGCGTTACGATGAACACCGGCACCGTCGAACATGGCGGCTCGACTGTCATCGGCGACAACAGTCTCTTCCTGGCCTATTCGCATGTCGCCCATGATTGCCGGGTCGGCGACCATGTCATCATGTCGAACAATGTCATGCTGGCCGGCCATGTTTCCGTCGGCGATCACGCAATCATCAGCGGCGGCGCGGCAGTGCATCAGTTTACCCGAGTCGGCAAATTTGCCTTCGTCGGGGGGCTCTCGGCCGTGAGTTACGATGTCATTCCCTACGGCATGCTGAACGGTAATCCCGGCATTCTGAGCGGCCTGAACGTCGTCGGCATGACGCGCGCCGGCGTTGATCGCGCCGTCATTCACACGGTTCGCCGTGCCTATAAGGCGATCTTCGAGGGTGCCGGCTCGATCCGCGAGAATGCGGCCCAGATTCGCGACGAATATGCCGATTGCGAGCAGGTAGTCGAGATCCTCGATTTTATCGCCGCCGAGAGCGATCGCGCGCTGTCTTCGCCGAGCCGGGGACAGAAGGGCTGATCTGTGGTTTCCGCTGGCGACACCGCTGAAGGCCGGCTGGCGATTATTGCCGGTGGCGGCCTTCTGCCGTCCTATGTCGCCGAGGCTGCGCGTTCGGCTGGTGAAAATCCTGTTATCGTGATCCTGAAGGATGAGGGCGATCGTCGCTGGGACGGCTTCGACCACGCCACCATCGGTATCGGTGATTTCGCTGCCCTCGACAGGCTTTTCAAGAAATATCACATCGATCGTGTCGTCATGTCGGGCAGCGTGCGCCGCCGGCCGGAGTGGCGTGAAGTGCGGCCGACGCTGCGCATTCTGACTAAGGTACCCGCCGCCATCCGTACGTTGCTTTCGGGCGGCGACGATACCGTTCTGCAGATGGTGATCAAGCTGATCGAAGGGCGAGGTCTGCGTGTCGTGGGTGCCCATGAGATTGCCCCGGATCTTCTGGCAACCGCAGGTCCTGTTGGTGCTGTTTCGCCCAATGAAGAGGATCGTCGTGATATAGCGCGCGCAGGCAAGGCGGCGGAGGTGCTTGGCAGTCTGGATATCGGGCAGGGTGCGGTCTCGATCGGCGGACGCGTTGTCGCTGTTGAGGGCGTTGAGGGCACGGACAGCATGCTCGACCGCGTGGCGGCCCTGAGATCAGCAGGCCGTATTTCGCCACGCCGGCGCGGCGTGCTGGTCAAGCTTTGCAAGCCACAGCAGGATATCCGCGCTGATCTGCCGGCGATTGGCGTGTCCACCGTGCTCAATGCCAAAGCCGCCGGGCTTGCAGGAGTGGCCATCGAAGCCGGCCGCTCGCTGGTGCTTGATCGCGACGCGCTCATCAAGGCGGCAGACGAGAACGGTCTTTTTGTCTGCGGTATCGACAAAGGCTTGCCTGGATGGGGGCTTGCATGAGCGACAGGCCGTTGAAAATTGCCGTCGTAGCCGGCGAAGTATCTGGCGATCTGCTTGGCGCCGATCTCATCGCGGGTCTCAAGAAAATCTATTCYGGCCCTATCGAACTCGTCGGTGTCGGCGGCGAGGGCTTGCAGGCCGAAGGATTGACGTCGCTCTTCGATTTCTCCGAACTCTCGGTCATGGGCATCACGCAGGTCCTGGCGACGCTGCCGACGCTGTTTTCCCGTATTCGGCAATCAACAGCGGCGATCATTGCGGCAAAGCCCGATATCCTGCTCATCATTGATAGCCCGGATTTCACACACCGCGTCGCCAAGCGCGTGCGTACCGCGCTGCCTGATCTGCCTGTCGTCAACTATGTCTGTCCGAGTGTCTGGGCATGGAAGGAATATCGCGCGCAACGCATGCTCGCCTATGTCGATCATGTGCTAGCGGTGCTTCCTTTCGAGCCGGCGGTGATGCGGCGTCTCAACGGACCTGCGACCACCTATGTAGGCCACCGTCTCGTTGCCGATACAACACTTCTGGAGACCCGACGCCTGCGTGCTGGCCGGCAGCCCGGTAACGGTGCGATCCTGCTCCTCCCTGGTTCGCGTTCGTCAGAAATCAGGAAGCTTTTGCCTTATTTCGAAGCCGCCGCGAACGAGTTCGTTGCCCGCAATGGTGCGAAGCGCTTCATTCTGCCGACTGTGGCGCACAGGGAAACCCTCGTGCGAGAAATGACAGCAGGCTGGGCGGTAAAGCCTGACATCGTCGTCGGCGCTGAAGCGAAATGGAAAGCCTTCACCGAAGCCGATGCGGCCATGGCGGCGTCCGGCACCGTGATCCTGGAGCTGGCGCTTGCCGATGTCCCCGTCGTTTCCGCCTACAAGGTCGACTGGATCATGCGCATGCTGACATCAGGCATCAAGACCTGGAGCGGCGCCCTGCCCAATCTGATCGCCGACTACGCGGTCGTGCCCGAATATCTGAACGACATCGTTCGCGGCGCAAGCCTCGCGCGCTGGATGGAGAGGCTGTCAGCCGACACCTACCAGCTCAAGGCGGTGAAGGAAGGCTACGATCTCATCTGGCAGCGTATGCAGACGGAAAGGCCGCCTGGCGAGCATGCGGCGCAAATATTGCTTGATGTTCTAGCCAACAAAAAACCCGGCCATTCCTGACCGGGTTTTCTTTTGTCTATGAAGTCAGCGCTTAGCGCTTGGAAACCGGCACGTAGTCGCGCTTCGGTTCGCCGATATAGAGCTGGCGCGGACGGCCGATACGCTGTTCCGGATCTTCGATCATTTCGTTCCACTGCGCGATCCAGCCGACGGTGCGGGCCAGAGCGAAGAGCACGGTGAACATGGTCGTGGGGAAGCCCAGGGCCTTTAGCGTGATGCCGGAGTAGAAGTCGATGTTCGGATAGAGCTTCTTCTCGATGAAGTACGAGTCGGTCAGCGCAATGCGCTCCAGTTCCATGGCGACTTCGAGAAGCGGATCGTCCTTGATACCGAGTTCGCCGAGAACTTCATGCGTGGTTTTTTGCATGATCTTGGCGCGCGGGTCATAGTTCTTGTAGACGCGGTGACCAAAGCCCATCAGGCGGAACGGATCGTTCTTGTCCTTGGCGCGGGCGATATATTCCGGAATGCGGTCGACAGTGCCGATTTCCGTCAGCATGTTGAGGGCTGCTTCGTTAGCGCCGCCGTGAGCGGGGCCCCAGAGGCAGGCGATGCCGGCGGCGATGCAGGCGAACGGGTTTGCGCCCGAGGAGCCGGCGAGACGAACCGTCGAGGTCGAAGCATTCTGCTCGTGATCGGCATGCAGGATGAAGATACGGTCCATGGCGCGTGCGAGCACCGGATTGACGACATATTCTTCGCAAGGAACGGCAAAGCACATGCGCAGGAAGTTGGACGCGTAGTCCAGGTCGTTCTTCGGGTAAACGAAGGGCTGGCCGATATGGTACTTGTAGGCCATGGCGGCAAGCGTCGGCATTTTGGCGATCATGCGCAGGCTGGCGACCATGCGCTGGTGAGGATCGGTAATGTCGGTGGAGTCGTGATAAAATGCCGAAAGCGCACCGACGCAGCCACACATGACGGCCATCGGATGTGCGTCGCGGCGGAAGCCGGTGAAGAAGCGGCTCATCTGCTCATGCACCATGGTGTGGTGCGTGACGCGATAGTCGAAATCCTTCTTCTGAGCGGCGGTCGGCAGTTCGCCGTAGAGCAGCAGGTAGCAGGCTTCCAGAAAGTCGCCGTGCTCGGCAAGCTGCTCGATCGGGTAGCCGCGATGCAGCAGAACGCCCTCGTCGCCGTCGATATAGGTGATCTTCGATTCACASGATGCGGTCGACGTAAACCCGGGGTCGTACGTGAAGGAAGCCGTGTTTTTGTAGAGTGCACCGATATCGATCACGTCTGGTCCGACCGTGCCTTTTCGCACGGCGAGGTCGACTGATTTGTCACCGATTTTGATTGTAGCGCTTTGATCCGTCATGCTGATCCTCCGGGGTGGCGGTGGCGCCGCAAAAGCGCCATAAGGGTTAAGCGTCCTAAGCGATAGCTATATGATCGCGAAGCTAATGCCAAGTTACCGTGACGCCATTTTGTGCATCGCGGCATCATCTTTTAGGCAGTGCAGCGATGAGCCTCACGCATATCAGAACACCATGATTTGACTGGATTTTTGCTGCCGCAAATTTTCCTCGTATTTCAATCGATTATTGTTTGCGCGTTTTGATCTGAGGTTGCATTCTGCCGATCTCCGGGGGCGGGTCCAAGCGAATATGACGGGGTTCGATACAGCAGAACGGCATGTGCAATCCATTGATGCAAAGATGGATTTTGCCGATGCCGCACCGCGCGCCATTGTGACGCAACTGGCAAGGACGCAGGCTACGGTTCCGTTTCAGTGGCGGCTGATCGCCGTTGCGAAACGACACATCCGATCGTCTGTCCGCATGGCGGTCGAAGAGGCTGGCTACGGTCGCCTCATTCTTTTTTCGCCGGTCTTCCTTGGTGCGGGTGCCGCGACCTGGTTTCTGGCAGCTTCGGATTTTCCGGCTGTCTCGCTTGGTCTCTGCCTTTTTGTCGTCCTCGGTGCCGTCGTACTTTGCGGGTATGGCCGGCCGAAATTGCGGGCGACGCTCTCTGCTCTGCTTCTCTTTGCCGGCGGAATGCTTTCGGCACAGGTCGAAACATGGCGGGCGCAGACCCTGATCCTCGATTCAGCCGTAACGACAACGGTAACAGGCAGGATCGAGCGCCGCGAAGGCGACGGGCGGGGGCGCTGGCGTTACATTCTTGACGTCACCGGAACAGACGCGCCGCAGATCAAGCGTCCGCCTAAACGCATTACAGTGCTCGTGAGAGGCGCCGCGCAGCCTTTCGAGCTTGGCGACGTCATCGAGGGCAGGGCGCGTCTCACGCCTCCGGCAGGCCCCGCACTTCCCCACCTGAATGATTTTGCTTTCAGTGCCTATTTTGACGGCATCGGCGCCAACGGCTTTTTCTATGGCGCGCCGAAAAAGCTTGCCTTGCAGCCACAGCAAGCGGGCTCGGTCGGTGAGGCGACACTCGAATGGCTCTATCGCCTCAGGAGTGGCATCGGCGATCGCATACGCTCCACCCTGCCGGGCGATACCGGCGCCTTTGCCGCTTCGCTTGTCACCGACGAGAGACGGGCGATCTCGGATGACACGACGGACGCGCTGCGGCAGTCCGGCCTTGCCCATATCGTCGCGATCTCCGGTCTCAATATGGCGCTTTCCGCCGGCATCTTTTTTGTCGGCCTGCGCGTCGTCCTTAGCCTTTTTCCCGGCATTGCCCAGGCGTGGCCGACCAAGAAAATCGCGGCGGCCGGTGCGCTCGCGGCGGTGACGGCCTACTATCTGATCTCCGGCTTTGCCGTCTCCGCCGAACGTGCCTTCATCATGATGGCCATCATGCTGGTTGCCGTCTTCTTTGACCGGCCATCGATCAGCCTCAGAAACGTGGCGCTATCCGCTCTTGTGATCCTTGCGATCTCGCCATCGGAGGTGCTGGGGCCGAGCTTCCAGATGTCCTTTGCCGCAACACTTGCCCTGGTCGCCGGCTACGATCTCTGGAAAGGCCGGCCGATGTGGGAGAATGTCTTTGCCAACCTGCCGGTCATGAAGCCCCTCTTCGTGGTCGGCGGTTTCTTTGGTGGCATTTTCCTGACGTCGCTGATTGGCGGCTTCTCTACCGCGCTGTTTTCGATCGAGCATTTCCACCGGCTGACAGCCTATGGCCTGCCGGCAAATCTCGCGGCCATGCCGGTGATTTCCTTCATCGTCATGCCGGCTGGGATGCTGGCGATGCTGCTGATGCCCTTTGGCCTGGACGGCTGGGCATGGCATGTGGCAGGCTTCGGGCTGGATCTGGTGATTACAATCGCAAAGACGGTATCGAGCTGGGGTGGCAATATCGATGTGGGCCGTTTGCCGGGTTGGTACTTCCCGACGGCTGTTTTCGGTTTTCTGCTGCTGACCCTCCTCAGAACTCGACTGCGGCATATCGGAACGGCAATCGTCGCTCTCTCCACGCTTGCTGTCGCGGCGCTGCCATCAGAGGCAATGCCCGACATCGCCATTGCCGAAGACGGTAGCCTCGTTGCTGTTGTCGATGGAGAGGCGATAGCTTCGAACCGCGAAAAGCCACCCGCCTTCATCTTCGAACAATGGCAGCGGGCGCTTGCCATCGAAGAGCACAGGAAGCCAGTCATGCTGGAAGCTGCCAACAGGCCCACTGCGCCCGAAGGCAAAAGACTGCAGCTCTCGCGGGATCAACAGAATGAAGCCAGAGAATCGATAAGACGTGTCGCGATCGGTTCGCCGTCACGGTTCTCGTGCCTGAAAGGTGCCTGGTGCGCCATCATGCTCGGCAATGGAAAGAAACTGACGGTTATCGACAATGCAGCCTATCTGGGCCCTGCCTGCGATACGGCCGATATCGTCGTCACCCCTGTCCGTCTGCGTCTTGACGGCTGCCGATCCGGAGCTCTGCTCTTTACCGGCGAAACATTGCGCAAGACAGGCTCGATCGAGCTTCGTTTCACAGATGGCGGAGTTGCGGTTGCCGCTACATTCGACGCATTACCACGGCCCTGGATGCGCCACCGTGCCTATGACTGGCGTAGCGACACATTCGCTGATGTTKACCGGTCACCGGTCAGTGATAGCGACGAATGAGGCCGACGAGCTTGCCCTGGACCTTGACGCGATCCGGCGGGAAAATGCGGGTCTCGTAAGCGGGGTTTGCGGCTTCGAGCGCAATCGATGCGCCCTTGCGGCGGAAGCGCTTGAGCGTCGCTTCCTCTTCATCGACGAGTGCGACGACGATGTCACCCGGATTGGCCGTGCTACCGTTGCGGATGATGACGGTATCGCCATCGAAGATGCCGGCTTCGATCATCGAGTCGCCACGAACTTCGAGCGCATAATGTTCGCCGGAGCCAAGCATATCGGCGGGAACGGTGATGTCATGGGTGTTGTTCTGGATTGCCGAAATCGGCACGCCGGCAGCGATGCGCCCCATGACCGGCACGGAAACCGAATTGCCGTTGTCGGCCGCAGGTGCTGACTTTGCCGCGGCGGGAGGCGCAACAGGTTGCGGCTTGCCGAGGCTGCCTTCGATGACGCTTGGTGAAAAGCCGCGCCTTGGCTGTAGGCTCGAGCTGTAGGCTTCCGGCAGCTTGATGACTTCGAGCGCACGCGCCCGGTTCGGAAGCCGGCGAATGAAGCCGCGTTCTTCGAGCGCCGTGATCAGCCGATGAATGCCGGATTTCGAGGCCAGATCCAGGGCGTCCTTCATCTCGTCGAAAGATGGCGGAACGCCGGATTCCTTCATCCTTTCATGAATGAAAAGAAGAAGTTCCTGTTGTTTGCGCGTGAGCATCGGCGTGTGACCCCAGTATTGAAACAAATCCAGAACGGACACTATATGTTCCATATGTGTTCCGCAAGTGGCTAAATTTTCGTAAAATTTCTCCCCATTGTGTTGAGAATTTTATTTTTGTCGGCGCCCGGCCCGTCCGGCCTTGCTTCGTAAGGCTTGTTGAAGCACATCTCCTTGTGATTGCTGGAGAGTAGCTGATGACCCAAGACACGCTTGCGATCGATCATCTCGTTTTGCCGGTTACCGATATCGCCCTTGCACGCGAGAGGTTAGGCAAGCTGGGCTTCACCGTCGCTCCGGACGCGCGCCATCCCTTCGGTACGGAAAATGCCTGCGTTTTCTTCGCCGACAGGAGCTATCTCGAGCCGCTCGGCGTCGCCAGTGTCGAGGAGAGCGACAGGACGGCGCGTGATGGCAATGTCTTCACAGCCCGCGATCAGGCCTTTCGTTTTCGCTGCGGCAGCGAGGGCCTGTCTGCTATCGCCTTCAGTGCCGCGGATGCAAAGCATGAACATGCTCGATTCGTTAAAGGCGGCATTAGCGCTGGTTCTGTGTTGCAGTTCGAACGTCCCGTGAAAATGCCGGATGGCACGGAGAGCATTGCCGGCTTCCGGCTCGCCTTCGCCGGTGACCTCCGKGCACCGGATTTCTTTCTCTTCGCCGTCGAGCGCGTCAATCCGCTCCCTGCTGACCGCAGCGCGCTCGAAGCTCACGTCAACGGCGTAACCGGAATTGCCGAGATAGTTCTAGCCGCGCCCGAGCCTTCGGCCTTCGGCGAATTCGTCCGTGGCGTGGCAAGAGCCGACGCCGCAGATGAGACCGGTTTTGGGGTGAGAGTTGCTCTGGCAAACACAAAAATCAGTCTGATGAACCCGGCGGGTCTGGAGGCCTATTTCGATCTGGCGACGCCGGACACCGATCGCGGCCTGCGTGGGCGGGCGATCCTTTTCCATGCGGGCGATCTTGCCGTGACAGAAGCGCATTTGGCTGCTAACGGGGTGACCTATACACGCAAGGGCAACCGTATTCTGGTGAAGCCCGCGCCCGGCCAGGGCGTGCTCTTCGCCTTCGAGGAAACATCATGAGCTCCAATACCAATTCCCAGGTGACGGTCGGCGAGGGCGCCGGTAAGGTCACCTTCTCCAATACCGGCCGCTTGTCGCTGATCGCCGGCGCCTGCGAAATGGAAAGCCGCGACCATGCGTTCATGGTGGCCGGCACATTGAAGGAACTGTGCGCCAAGCTCGGCATAGGGCTTGTCTACAAGACGTCTTTCGACAAGGCCAATCGCTCTTCGTTGTCGAGCAAACGCGGTGTCGGCCTTGAGAAGGGGCTGGAAGTATTCGCTGATCTCAAGAAGGAACTCGGCATTCCGGTTCTCACCGACATTCACAGCGAAGAACAATGCGCCGAAGTAGCGAAGGTCGTTGATATCCTGCAGATACCGGCCTTCCTGTCTCGCCAGACTGATCTTCTGGTGGCTGCTGCCAAGACGGGCCGCGTCATCAACGTCAAGAAGGGCCAGTTCCTGGCGCCTTGGGACATGAAGAATGTGCTCGGCAAGCTGAATCAGAGTGGCAATCCGAACATTCTGCTGTGCGAGCGCGGCGCTTCCTTCGGCTACAACACGCTGGTCTCCGACATGCGCTCCCTGCCGATCATGGCAGCCACCGGTGCGCCAGTTATCTTCGACGCCACTCATTCGGTCCAGCAGCCGGGTGGGCAGGGGGAAACGTCCGGCGGAGAACGGCAATTCGTGGAGACGCTCGCGCGCGCTGCCGTGGCGGTCGGTGTTGCCGGGGTCTTTATCGAGACCCATCAGGACCCGGATAACGCGCCCTGCGACGGCCCGAACATGGTCTATCTCAAGGATATGCCGCGGCTTCTGGAAAAGCTGCTGGCTTTCGACGCGATCGCTAAAGGCTGACAGTCAAAAGCCTGACATGATCGTAATATAGCGACGAGTGGAACTGCATGCCGAAGGGTGCCGCAAACTGCCATTGTAATTTGCGCACCTTCGATTAAGACGGTTTCAAACGATTTATCCACCCACCGAGCAGGAAAAAACCATGACTGCAATTACCGATATCATAGCCCGCGAGATTCTCGATAGCCGTGGTAACCCCACCGTCGAAGTCGATGTCTATCTCGAAGACGGCAGCATGGGCCGTGCGGCTGTTCCCTCGGGCGCTTCGACTGGCGCGCATGAAGCTGTCGAACTACGCGACGGCGGCAAGCGCTATCTCGGCAAGGGTGTCGAAAAGGCCGTCGAAGCCGCCAATACCGAGATCTTCGACGCGATCGGCGGCATCGATGCTGAAAACCAGATTCAGATCGACAAGATCATGATCGAGCTCGACGGTACGCCGAACAAGTCACGCCTCGGCGCCAACGCCATCCTCGGCGTTTCGCTTGCTGTCGCCAAGGCCGCCGCGGAGGCTTCCGGCCTGCCGCTCTACCGTTATGTCGGTGGTGCTTCGGCAAGCCTTCTGCCGGTTCCGATGATGAACATCATCAACGGCGGCGCTCATGCCGACAACCCGATCGACTTCCAGGAATTCATGATCCTGCCGGTTGGCGCAGATTCGATCCGTGAAGCCGTCCGCATGGGCTCGGAAGTCTTCCATACGCTGCGCAAGGAACTCGCTGCCCAGGGGCACAACACCAATGTCGGCGACGAAGGTGGTTTTGCACCGGGCCTGAAGAGCGCTCCGGAAGCCCTCGACTTCATCATGAAGTCGGTTGAGAAAG
Source organism: Rhizobium sp. 05L429 (assembly GCF_056397645.1). Taxonomy (NCBI): domain Bacteria; kingdom Pseudomonadati; phylum Pseudomonadota; class Alphaproteobacteria; order Hyphomicrobiales; family Rhizobiaceae; genus Rhizobium; species Rhizobium sp. 05L429. Next base: position 120,081 of record NZ_JBFTNV010000018.1, read on the forward strand.
CCGGCTACAAGCCGGGTGAGGACATCTATCTCGGCCTCGATTGCGCCTCGACGGAGTTCTTCAAGGACGGCAAGTATGTAATGGAAGGCGAAGGCCGCACGCTCGAACCGGGCGCAATGGCCGAATACCTCGCCGAACTCGTCGGCAAGTACCCGATCATTTCCGTCGAAGACGGCATGGCAGAAGACGATTGGGAAGGCTGGAAGACGCTGACCGATCTTGTCGGCAAGAAGTGCCAGCTTGTCGGCGATGACCTGTTCGTCACCAACTCGGCTCGTCTGCGTGACGGTATCCGCATGGGCGTTGCCAACTCGATCCTCGTCAAGGTCAACCAGATCGGCTCCCTGACGGAAACGCTCGACGCCGTCAACACCGCGCACAAGGCAGCCTACACCGCCGTCATGTCGCATCGCTCGGGCGAGACGGAAGACTCCACGATCGCCGATCTCGCAGTTGCCACCAACTGCGGCCAGATCAAGACCGGCTCTCTGTCGCGCTCGGATCGTCTTGCCAAGTACAATCAGCTTATCCGCATTGAAGAAGGCCTTGGCCCTCAGGCTGAGTATGCCGGCCGTTCCATCATTCGCGGCTAATACGATCTTATGAATCAGGCATTTGGAACCCGCGCCTTGGCGCGGGTTTTTTGTTGCGTCAAGTCTGAGTCAATGAACGGTTAATCTCTGCGCGGTAAATTGAAGGGATTGGTAATGCGTTACAGAGCATGCGTGTATGTGGACAAAGCATCATAAGAAGAGAAAGACCGGTCGCTTCGTCATTCCGGCCATGGCGGTCGCGTTCCTCTCCTATTTCGGCTATCATTGCATCCATGGTGATTATGGTCTGCGTGCGACGGAGGCGTTCGAGCGCCAACGTATCGCGCGCGAGAAGGAATTGGTTGTGCTGAAGACCAGGCGCGAGCATCTCGAAGCGCAGGTTGCACTTCTTAGCGACGGCTCGCTGGACAAGGATATGCTCGACGAAAAGGCGCGGTATCAGCTCAATATGTCGCGCGCAGACGAGATTGTAATTTACAATCACTACCGCAATTAACCGAATTTAGGTTAATCCAGAATTCTCGTTCTTTATCAATAATTTACCTGCGAATATGAGCCATGCAATTATGGCATTGCTGTGGTCATTTTTCTTCCCTATGGTACGCGCCACCTGAGAACCGATAAACCCATAGGGAGGGTTGAATGGCGTTGCGCAAAACCGCGACCGTTTCCAGCCGCAAAAACAGTGCGAAATCCGCAGGCAAGATATCGAACGGCGGTCCTATCGCCGATTTCGATCGGGACGAGGAGCTCAAGGCATATCGCGAGATGCTGCTTATCCGTCGTTTCGAGGAAAAAGCGGGCCAGCTTTACGGCATGGGCTTCATTGGTGGTTTCTGTCACCTTTACATCGGCCAGGAAGCTGTCGTCGTCGGCATGCAGATGGCCCAGAAGGAAGGTGATCAGGTTATCACCGCCTATCGCGACCACGGCCATATGCTGGCTACCGGCATGGAAGCGCGCGGCGTCATGGCTGAACTGACCGGGCGTCGCAACGGCTATTCCCACGGGAAGGGCGGTTCCATGCATATGTTCTCCAAGGAGAAGCATTTCTACGGCGGCCATGGCATCGTCGGTGCCCAGGTTTCGCTTGGAACAGGCCTTGCCTTTGCAAACCGCTACCGTGGCAATGACAGCGTATCCATCGCCTATTTCGGTGATGGCGCGGCCAACCAGGGCCAGGTTTACGAGAGCTTCAACATGGCTGCTCTCTGGAAGCTGCCGATCATCTATATCGTCGAGAACAACCGTTACGCCATGGGCACCTCGACGGCGCGCGCTACCGCGCAGTCGAACTATTCGCTGCGCGGTTCCGGCTTCGGCATCCCCGGCATCCAGGTCGACGGCATGGATGTTCGTGCCGTCAAGGCTGCTGCCGATGAGGCGCTCGAACATTGCCGCTCCGGCAAGGGCCCGATCATCCTGGAAATGCTGACATATCGCTATCGCGGCCACTCCATGTCGGACCCGGCGAAGTACCGCACCAAGGAAGAAGTGCAGAAGATGCGCTCCGAGCAGGACCCCATCGAGCAGGTCCGTCTGCGTGTCATGGAAAAGGGCTGGGCGACTGAAGACGATCTGAAAGCGATCGACAAGGAAGTCCGCGATATCGTCGCCGATAGCGCCGATTTCGCCCAGGCTGATCCGGAGCCGGATGCGTCCGAGCTCTACACCGACATTCTGCTCTAATCGGGGAGGGAACCCATGCCTATAGATATTCTCATGCCCGCCCTCTCTCCGACGATGGAAGAAGGCACGCTGTCCAAGTGGCTCAAGAACGAAGGTGACAAGGTCACTTCCGGTGACGTAATTGCCGAAATCGAAACCGACAAGGCGACGATGGAAGTCGAAGCCGTCGACGAAGGCGTCATCGGCAAGCTGCTGGTTCCGGCCGGCACCGAAAACGTCAAGGTAAACGCCAAGATCGCCATCCTTCTGCAGGACGGCGAATCGGCCGACGCGATTTCCGCTGCTCCCGCCGCCGTTCAGCAGGCTCCGGCCGCTGCTCCGCAGGTTGCACAGGAAGAGAAGCCGACGAACAGTGCTTCTGCTGCCGCTCCCGTCCCAGCCGAGCCCAAGGCTTTCGTGCCGAACGACCCGGAAATCCCGGCTGGCACCGAAATGGTGTCGATGACGGTGCGCGAAGCGCTCCGCGACGCCATGGCCGAAGAAATGCGCGCCGATGAAAACGTCTTCGTCATGGGCGAAGAAGTTGCCGAATACCAGGGCGCCTACAAGGTCACTCAGGGTCTTCTGCAGGAATTCGGCGCACGCCGCGTCATCGACACACCGATTACCGAACACGGCTTTGCCGGTGTCGGCGTCGGTGCCGCCATGTCAGGCCTGAAGCCTATCGTCGAGTTCATGACCTTCAACTTCGCCATGCAGGCGATCGACCAGATAATCAACTCCGCTGCCAAGACGCTTTATATGTCCGGCGGACAGATGGGCGCTCCGATCGTCTTCCGTGGCCCGAACGGCGCCGCCGCCCGCGTCGGCGCCCAGCACAGCCAGGATTATGCGGCCTGGTACAGCGCGATCCCGGGCCTCAAGGTCGTCATGCCTTACACTGCATCCGACGCCAAGGGTCTGCTGAAGGCCGCTATCCGCGATCCGAACCCGGTCGTCTTCCTCGAAAACGAAATTCTCTACGGCCAGCACTTCGAAGTGCCGAAGCTCGATAATTTCGTTCTGCCGATCGGCAAGGCTCGCATCCACCGTCCGGGCAAGGATGTAACCGTCGTCTCCTTCGGTATCGGCATGACCTATGCCACGAAGGCTGTCGCGGAACTTGAAAAGATCGGCATCGACGTCGAACTGATCGACCTGCGTACGCTTCGTCCGATGGATCTTCCGACGGTCATCGAATCCGTCAAGAAGACCGGCCGCCTGGTCACCGTCGAAGAAGGCTATCCGCAGAACTCCGTCGGCACGGAAATCGCCACCCGCGTCATGCAGCAGGCCTTCGATTACCTCGATGCGCCGATCCTGACGATCGCCGGCAAGGACGTTCCGATGCCTTACGCTGCCAACCTTGAGAAGCTCGCGCTTCCGAATGTCGGCGAAGTGGTCGATGCGGTGAAAGCCGTTTGCTACAAATAAGGGGAGGGCCTTTCGATGCCGATCAATATCACGATGCCTGCCCTCTCTCCGACTATGGAAGAAGGCAATCTTGCCAAGTGGCTGGTCAAGGAAGGCGATAAGGTCAAGTCCGGCGATGTGATCGCCGAGATCGAAACCGACAAGGCGACGATGGAAGTCGAAGCTGTCGACGAAGGCACGGTTGCCAAGATCGTCGTTGCGGCCGGTACCGAAGGCGTGAAGGTCAATGCCCTGATCGCCGTTCTGGCCGGCGAGGGCGAGGATGTCGCCGCTGCCGCAAGCGGCGCTGGCTCCGCCGCCCCGGCTCCGAAGGCTGAAGCTACCCCGGCACAAGCCGAGGCGCCGAAGGCTGCTCCCGCGCCCGCACAGGCGGCTCCCGCCTCGGCACCGGCTGCGGTCTCCTCTGGCGGCGCGCGTGCCTTCTCTTCGCCGCTTGCTCGTCGTCTGGCCAAGGAAGCCGGTATCGATATTTCCGCCGTTGCCGGCACTGGTCCGCATGGCCGCGTCGTCAAGAGCGATATCGAAGCTGCCGCTGCCGGCGGTGCTGCCAAGGCCGCTCCGGCCGCTGCTGCCCCGCAGGCTGCTGCACCGGCTCCCGCCGCTGCCGCTCCGAAAGGCGCTTCGGACGAGGCCGTGCTCAAGCTCTTCGAGCAGGGTTCCTACGAGCTTGTGCCGCATGACGGCATGCGCAAGACGATCGCCCGTCGCCTCGTCGAATCCAAGCAGACCGTTCCGCATTTCTACGTTTCGGTCGATTGCGAACTCGATGCGCTGATGGCGCTGCGCGCCCAGTTGAACGACGCCGCACCCCGCAAGGACAGCGCTCCGGCTTACAAGCTGTCAGTCAACGACATGGTCATCAAGGCCCTGGCTCTGGCGCTTCGCGATGTTCCGGATGCCAACGTCTCCTGGACTGAGAGTGCCATGGTCAAGCACAAACATGCCGATGTCGGCGTGGCTGTCTCGATCCCCGGCGGCCTGATCACGCCGATCGTCCGCAAGGCCGAGGAGAAGACGCTGTCGACCATCTCCAACGAGATGCGTGATCTCGGCAAGCGTGCGAAGGATCGCAAGCTGAAGCCCGAGGAATATCAGGGCGGCACGACCTCGGTCTCGAACATGGGCATGATGGGCGTGAAGAATTTCGCAGCCGTCATCAACCCACCGCATGCGACGATCCTCGCAGTCGGCGCGGGCGAGCAGCGTGTCATCGTCAAAAATGGTGAGATGGCGATTGCGACGGTCATGACCGTGACGCTCTCGACCGACCATCGCTGCGTCGATGGCGCTCTCGGCGCCGCGCTGCTGCAGGCCTTCAAGGGCTACATCGAAAATCCGATGGGCATGCTGGTCTGAGCAGACGCGGGAGGCGGACATGACGAAGACTGTTCTTTGCTATGGTGACTCGCTTACCTGGGGCTATGACGCCGACACGATCGGCCGTCATGCCTATGAGAACCGCTGGCCGAGCGTGCTTCAGGCAACGCTCGGAAGCGGAGCTCGCGTCATTGCGGAAGGCCTGAACGGCCGCACTACCGCCTTCGACGACCATCTTGCCGATTGCGATCGCAACGGCGCACGCATTCTGCCGACCGTCCTGCAGACACATGCGCCGCTCGATCTTGTCATCCTGCTGCTCGGCACCAACGACATGAAGCCGGTGGTTGCCGGCTCGGCCTTTGCAGCATGCCAGGGCATCGGTCGTCTGGTGCGGCTGATCCGCAGTCATGCCTGGCCCTTTGAATTCGACGGGCCAGAGATCCTGATCGTGGCGCCGCCGGCGATCTGCGCGACGGGCAATGTGCCCTTCGCCGCCTCGTTCCCTGGAGGCATCGAGGAATCGGCGAAGCTTCCGACGCTTTTCCGGGACCTTGCCGATGAACTCGGCTGCGGCTTCTTCGACGGCAATTCCGTCGCCAGGACCACGCCGATCGACGGCATTCACCTCGATGCGGAGAATACCCGCGCGCTCGGTCGAGGTCTGGAGCCTATCGTGCGGATGATGCTGGGTCTCTGACGATGGCCGCCTTTCTCGCCCTCCGGGAAGCCTCCCGTCGGGATGCTTCGGAGCTGGCGATCCTGGCGGATATCGCCTCGCATGGCTTCGCCTCGTGGCTCTGGTTTGCCGATGTCGCCAGCGGCATGAGCGATACGCCGCTGGAGCGGGGCCGGTTGAAGATGAGCGACGAGGCGCTCGGCGGCTGGAAGAACGCCGTCATCGGCGAGGCCTATGACGAGATCGCCGGAATGGCGATCGGCTATGAAGTGGATGAAGGCATACGCGATCTCGAAGCACGACATCCGGCCATAGAGCCGATGCTGGCGATGCAGAGATCGGTGATCGGACACTGGTTCATTGGCAGTCTCGCGGTCTATCGCCATATGCGCGGTATCGGCATCGGCAAGAGGCTGCTGGAAGATCAGCTCGCAAGGGCAGCTGGGCTACCGGCCAGCCTGATCACAGCTGATAATAACGAAGCGGCTCTGTCGCTTTACGGAAGAAATGGGTTTTCCGAAGCGGCGCGCATGAATGCCGTGCCGCTCTTCGACAACAGCAAGAAGCACGCATGGGTTCTCATGACCCGCGCGGGAGCGTAACAAAGGCAGGAAAGCAATGGCTCAATCCTACGACGTCATCGTCATCGGTTCCGGTCCCGGCGGTTATATCGCCGCCATCCGCGCCGCGCAGCTCGGCCTCAAGGTCGCTTGCGTCGAGCGCGAGCATCTCGCCGGCATCTGCTCCAATTGGGGCTGCATTCCGACCAAGGCGCTGCTGCGCTCGGCTGACGTCCTGCATACCGCCCAGCACGGCAAGGATTACGGCCTGGTGCTGGAAGGCACGATCAAGCCAGATATCAAGGCGATCGTCACTCGCTCGCGCGGCATCGCACACCGCATGAACAACGGCGTCGGCTTCCTGTTCAAGAAGAACAAGGTCGATGTCATCTGGGGTGAGGCAAAGATCACCAAGCCCGGCGAAATTCTCGTTTCCAAGACGACGAAGAAGCCGATGGAGCCGATGGGTCCGGTGCCGAAGAACGCGCTGGGCGAGGGCACCTACACCGCCAAACACATCATTGTCGCGACCGGTGCCCGTCCACGTGCGCTGCCGGGCATCGAGCCGGATGGCAAGCTCATCTGGACCTATTTCGAAGCAATGAAGGCTGACGAACTTCCGAAGTCTCTGCTTGTCATGGGCTCGGGCRCAATCGGCATCGAATTCGCAAGCTTCTACCGCACCATGGGCGTCGACGTCACCGTCGTCGAAATCATGAGCCAGGTCATGCCGGTCGAAGATGCGGAAATCTCTGCGCTCGCCAAGAAGCAGTTCGAGCGTCAGGGTATGAAGATCCACCTCGAGGCCAAGGTCGCCAAGGTGGAGAAGGGTGCCAACTCGATCACCGCCACCATCGAAAAGAAGGACGGCACGACCGAGACGATCACCGCGGACCGCATGATTTCGGCCGTCGGCGTGCAGGCCAATGTCGAAGGCATCGGCCTTGAGGCTGTCGGCGTCAAGATCGACCGCGGCTTCATCGTCATCGATGGCTACGGCAAGACCAACGTGCCCGGCATCTACGCAATCGGTGACGTCGCTGGTGCGCCGCTTCTGGCCCACAAGGCGGAGCATGAAGGCGTCGTCTGCGTCGAGAAGATTGCCGGCCTTCCGAACGTTCATCCGATGGACAGGCTGAAAATCCCTGGCTGCACCTATTGCAACCCGCAGGTCGCCTCCGTCGGTCTCACCGAAGCCAGGGCCAAGGAGCAGGGCCGCGATATCCGCGTCGGTCGCTTCCCCTTCAGCGCCAACGGCAAGGCCGTCGCACTCGGCGAAGACCAGGGCCTCGTCAAGACGATTTTCGACAAGAAGACCGGTGAACTGCTCGGTGCCCATATGGTTGGCGCCGAAGTCACCGAACTCATCCAGGGCTTCGTCGTCGCCATGAACCTGGAGACGACGGAAGAAGAACTGATGCATACGATCTTCCCGCATCCGACCATTTCGGAGACGATGAAGGAAAGCGTGCTCGATGCTTACGGCCGCGTTTTGAACGCTTGATAATTTCCTCGTGCGCCCTCTATCCCGGCGTGGCGTAACGCTATCGCCCGAGATGGAAAATCCATTCCCTCCCGGGGTGGAAAAAACGAAAGGAAATCATCATGTCTATGAG
>NZ_JBFTNV010000019.1:0-123351 GCF_056397645.1 Rhizobium sp. 05L429
CCCAAACGGGTTATATCCACAGGCCGAAAGGCCAAAACGGCCCTAGCTCTTTCGAATCATCATATTTTTGAACGCAAAAGGCGCGCTCCGGGGAACGCGCCTTCAGGAATATTATACTCGCTATCCGCGATTATCCCGCTTCGCTAACTCGCGCCAAAGCAGTCCTCAGGCTTTCAATCTGGCTCGTCAGCTCTGCATGACGCTCGCGCTCGGCCTCCACCACTTCCGGGTTGGCATTGGCGACGAACTTCTCATTCGACAGCTTGCCGTCGATGCGCACGACTTCGCCCTCGGCCTTCGCAATCGCCTTTTCGAGGCGGCTCTTTTCCGCCGCCAGATCGATCAGATTGCCAAGCGGCAGACAGGCGGTCGCTTCTGCGACGATGATCTGAGCGGCACCCTTCGGCGCAGCTTCCGCCAGCGAAATGGCTTCGACACGTGCCAGGCGCTTGATGGCTGCGTCGTGACGGAACAGCCGTTCGCGCGTCAGGCTGTTGGCACCAACGACGACAAGCGGCGCGGTTGCCGCCGGCGGCACATTCATTTCCGAGCGGACAGAGCGGATGCCCGAAACGAGGTCGATCAACCAGTTGATCTCATCGGCCGCGGCATTGTCGGCGTAAGACGGCGACGGCCAATCGGCATGGCAGAGCAATCCGTCACGTTCCTGGCCCTCACCAGCCGTATGCGCCCACAGCTCTTCGGTCATGAAGGGCATGAAGGGATGCAGCAGCTTGTAGATCTCTTCCAGAACATAGGCGCTGCAGGCCTGAGCTTCGGCCTTCGCACCCTCGTCCTCGCCGCTGAAGACCGGCTTCAGAAGTTCGAGATACCAGTCGCAGAACTGGTTCCAGACGAAACGATAAAGTGCCCCGGAAGCATCGTTGAAGCGATAGGCTTCAAGAGCTTCCGTAACGTCACGTTCCGCGCGGGCAAGCTCCGTGAGGATCCAACGGTTGATGGTGAGTTCGGCGGCTTCCGGTACGAAATGCGGATCGCTTTTGACGCCATTCATTTCGGCAAAGCGGGTGGCGTTCCAGAGCTTGGTGCCGAAATTGCGGTAGCCGGCGATACGGGCCGGGTCGAGCTTCACGTCGCGACCCTGCGCGGCCATGATCGTCAGGGTAAAGCGCAGCGCGTCTGCACCATATTCGTCGATCAGTTCGAGCGGGTCGATGACGTTGCCCTTGGACTTCGACATCTTCTGCCCGTTCTTGTCGCGCACCAGAGCGTGAATATAGACGGTATGGAACGGCTCGACCGGGTTATCGTCCTCGTCCTTCATGAAATGCAGGCCCATCTGCATCATGCGAACAACCCAGAACGGGATGATATCGAAACCGGTAACAAGAACGCTGGTCGGGTAATATCGCTCCAGTTCGGGTGTCTTGTCCGGCCAGCCAAGTGTCGAGAACGGCCAGAGTGCCGACGAGAACCAGGTGTCGAGCACGTCTTCGTCACGTACCAGAATCTCGCCCGGCCTGAAGTTCTCAAGCAGGTCCTCGACATAGGCCTTCATCGGCCCTTCATGCGACAGGTAGTGCTGGATGGCGGCCTGCAGCGCCTCCTCTTCGGTCTTCTCGACGAAAACCTGACCATCAGGGCCATACCAGGCCGGAATCTGGTGACCCCACCAGAGTTGACGGGAGATGCACCACGGCTGGATATTGTCCATCCATTGGAAATAGGTGTTCTCCCAGTTCTTCGGGACGAACTTTGTCCGGCCTTCGCGAACGGAGGCTATGGCAGGCTTGGCAAGGGTCTTGTTATCGACCCACCATTGCTCGGTCAGACGCGGCTCGATCGGCACACCACCACGGTCGCCATGCGGAACCATATGCTTATGCGGCTCGATCTTGTCGAGCAGGCCGGCTTCCTCGAAAACCTCGACGATGATCTTGCGTGCAACGAAACGATCCTGGCCTTCCAGCCGGTCCCACGCGCCATGCAAGGCGGCCGGGTGATCGAGACCTTCCAGAAAGTCCTCGTTTTCTTTGATGGTCACCGAACCATCGACGTTGAGGACATTGATGGCGCGCAGGCCGGCACGCCTGCCGACTTCAAAATCGTTGAAATCGTGCGCGGGCGTGATCTTGACCGCACCCGAGCCGGCTGCCGGATCGGCATAGTCATCAGCGACAATCGGAATCCTGCGGCCAACAATCGGCAGGATGACATGTTTTCCAACGATGGACTTGTAGCGCTCGTCCTTGGGATTAACCGCAACGCCGGTATCGCCAAGCATCGTCTCCGGCCGCGTCGTCGCAACCACGAGGTAATCGCGTGTTTCGAATTCGGTGGGCTTGCCCTCCTCATCAAAAGCGATCGGGTACTGATAGGTGACGCCGTCTTCCAGCGGATAGCGCAGATGCCAGAGATTGCCTTTAAGCTCGATCTGCTCGACTTCCATGTCGGAGATCGCCGTCAGCAATTTCGGATCCCAATTGACGAGGCGCTTGTCCTTGTAAATCAGGCCTTCCTTGTAGAGCGTGACGAAAACCTCGAGAACGGCCCTCGAGAGGCCCTCGTCCATGGTGAAGCGCTCACGCGACCAGTCGCAGGAGGCGCCGAGACGCTTCAACTGGTTGAAGATCAGGCCGCCCGATTCGCCCTTCCACTCCCAGACCTTTTCGATGAAGGCATCGCGGCCCATGTCGCGGCGGCCAGGAAGCTGCTGCTCCATCAGCTTGCGCTCGACGACCATCTGCGTGGCGATGCCGGCATGGTCCATGCCCGGCTGCCAGAGGACATCCTTGCCGCGCATGCGCTCGAACCGCACCATGACGTCCTGCAGCGTATTGTTCAGCGCATGACCCATGTGCAGCGAGCCGGTGACATTCGGCGGCGGGATGACGATGGTGAAGCTCTCCGCACCCGGCTTCGCATTGGCGCCGGCACGGAAGGCATCCGCCTCATCCCATTTCGCAGCGATTTTCGGTTCGACGGCGGCGGAATCGTAGGTCTTTTCGAGCATTTTCTGACCAATTCGAAGTTCGAGGATGGGCGTTTTGTAAATAGGATGGCTACGGCCAAGTCAATAAAAAAGCCGCCCCGGAGACCGGAGCGGCTCTTGTCCAGAAAAAGCGGTTCCGATCAGCGGCGCGGGCCGCGCGCCACGCGTTCGATCTCTTCGCGCACGAGCCGTTCGACGAGCGTCGGCAGATTATCATCAAGCCATTCGCGCAGCATCGGACGCAGCATGTCCTCGGCAATCTCATCTAGCGAGCGGCGCTCAGCGGCGCCATCGATCGCGGCGGCAAGCTCATCGAAGGAGCGAGCAACCTGCAGGCCGGTGTTCTGGGACAGAAGCGCCGGCTGAATTTCTTCCGCTGCGCGCACAGCCGCAAGTTCGGCAGGCTGGAAAACCGGGGGCTCGACACGCTGTTCGACAGAAGAAAGCACGGGCGCCTCGTCGACGATTGCAGGCTGCGGGATCTCGGGCAGGCGTGGCTCGGCAAAGACCGGCGCAGGCTCTGGTGCATATTGGGCGACGGGCGCAATCGGGGCAACGAAGGGAGCCGGCTCGACCGGGCGCGGAGCAGCAGCCACGCGCGGTGCTTCAAAGGCCGGCTGTGGCTCGAATTGCGGCTGCGATTCATGGAACGCCTGGGGCATATCACGGAGAGCCTGACCGGCCTGAACAGCGCTGCGCTCGGAAGCGGCACGGACACGCGCTGCAACATCGGCAAGCGACATGGCGCGGGCCGGCATTTCCGGCTCGGGCGCCGTGCCGGCAGAATTTGCAGCGACGAAACGCGGATCGGGACGCAACGCAAGCGGTTCCGGAAACTCAACACCGGCGTAGGTGTCGTCAACCGTCAGATGGATTTCGGAGTCGTTTTCTTCTTCCGCACCGTAAACGGGAGGAAGCGAGGCGGATATCGCCTTTCCGGCGCCAGGCTCATTGCTTTCGATGATCTGGCGAATGGAGGCCAGAATCTCTTCCATGGACGGTTCACGCACTACACCTGGCTGAGCCATATCTATCCCCGTTATCCCTTAAACAACGACCGGACGGCGTGGAGCATGCATCCGAATCACCTTGACTTTAGAATACCCCAAAGGGGAAAAAAATCAGCGCGAATCAAACAAATGCAGCCATGCACAGTTTTGTTACCCAAGTGTAAGCGAAGTCTGTGAAGGCTTTTTGGGCGGCAGAAACGAAAGCGGGCGCCCATGGCGCCCGCTCAATAAATCGGCGACAGGAACGCCTTAAAATACGAACTCGCGAGCCTTGGCGAAACCGGGCAGCGGCTTGACCGAAGCATTGAAGAAGACGTTTTCGGAAACAGCGCCGCGCTCGCTGACAAAGACCTTGGCGCGGGCAGCATTGCCATAACCCTGCACGACAACGAGACGGCCGCCATCCTGCAGCTGGCCGAGAAGTGCGGCAGGAACCTCTTCCACCGAACCGTTGATAAAGATCAGATCATAAGGAGCACCGGCGCTATTGCCCTTCTCAAGCGGGCCAGTCGCTATCTGCACATTTGCATAACTGGCGAGATTCGCCTTGGCTTCAGAAGCCAGGGTCTCATCCGCTTCGAGGGCCACGACTGAGCCTGCGATCAGCGACAGCAGCGCGGAGGTGTAACCCGTGCCGGCGCCAACTTCGAGAACGGTATCATCCTTGGTGATGGCGGCGAGCTGCAGCAGCTTGGCAAGCGGCGATGCCTCCATGAGGAAGCGGCCCGGATTGCCGGCAGCCGCCGGAGCAATTTCGATATCATTATCGATATAGGCCAGCACCTTCGCCTTTTCCGGCACGAACGCTTCGCGCGGGACGGTGAGGAAGGCCGTCAGCACCGAATGCGAGGTAACGTCCGTCGTGCGGACCTGGTTGTCGACCATCTTTACGCGTGCTGCTTCGAAATCCATCATATCCTCTCGCCGATGAAAGCGGTTCTGTCTTCCGTCTCTTAGTCTCCGCCACGAATGCTTTCAAGGCTTGCCGGCCGCCTGCTTGAAGAATCCCGCGGGTCCTTCCCCGCATGCAACAGGTAAAAAATGGAAGCTGCAACTTCTGCGTGGAACAAACAGTGATTCCGTGATACTAATATGACCGGAGGAAATGAGGAGGAGGAGCAAGCCATGTCTGCCGTTCTGGAATATTTCACGCTGTTCGACTTTTTCATCGTCGCGGCGCTCGTTGGCATATTCTGCTGCGGGCTGCTGGACGGAAGAGCGACCTGAACAGATCGCGCTTCCTGTATAAAAGTTTCCTGGCCGCCTACCCGGCGCGCCGGAAAAATAGGTTTTGGTGTCCAATCGGATCAAGCCGGCACAGTCGATTGCGTTATTAACTCTATGTCAACCATATTGTTGCGCCAGCCGCGGCTTCCGCTAAGTTGGCGGCATGCAAACCTTCGCCATTCAATCGCCAGAGATCGAAACGCTTCACTACAATCCGGAAGCGAGGCTGCTGCTTGTGAAATTCAAAAGCGGCGCCATCTGCAATTTCACGCGGATCTCAGCGCAGGCGCTGCAGCGACTGCTCGGCCCTGATGTGCGGATAGAGAACAAGACGGCTGGTGACGATGCCGGCTATCTGGCGGGCCTGCGCAGCGGCGGATTGCGGGCGCTTTACTCTCTGACCGGCATCAAGCCAGCCCAATTCGATTTCAGCCAGGTTCCCGTAGTCTGGTAAGACTGCCGAATCGATACCGCGCCTCATTTTATGAAGCGGATCGGATTTCTATGTCGGTGAAAAAGTTATTGGAGGCCTCGCCCGGAATTGAACCGGGGTACAAGGATTTGCAGTCCTCTGCGTCACCACTCCGCCACGAGGCCTCACAGGCTGTATTAGCCGTGGCGAGCGTTTAGAATGATCGTAAGGAAATCGCAAGAGGGCTTTCCAAAAACATTTCCCGCAATTTCAAACTCTGGCCACATCGGGCGTATAGAGAACAAGGATCAATCCAGCGTCGTAGGCACCGAGACGCCGCTCCCAGGGACAATGATAAAAGCTCCATTCTGCTGAAAAATCGCGCTCGCCCGAACAACAAATAGGCTATCAGCTGCTTGAATAGGCCTTTAGGCCATCTGGATTGTGCAACAGGCTAAATTCAGCAAGCTTTACCCTATCGCCTATATTGATCGGTGAGACGCCAACTGTGAAGACGACAACGCGATCACTTCTGTTATATTAGACACATCGAAACATCGCTCAAATATTAGTAACAAATTCTTAACTTGACTTTCAGCATCGTCGTTACATCCTGTTGTGGGAGTGACAGGAGCAGAAATGAACTGGGTGCCTTTGAATTCCAAACAGATCCGCGCCGTATCCTACGATCCGGAGACCCAGGTTCTTCATGCCAAATTCGCCGGCGGCCGCTCAATTCGGCATAACGGGGTGCTGCCGCATATTTACGACAATCTCATCGAAACCAGCGATCCGGAATTTTACTATAAATATTATCTGGAGCCTTCGCGTATCCAGGCCGGCTGGTGGCAGAAAGCCAACCTCAGTTCCCATGCGGTGAAGCTGTTGATAATTCTCATCGCCGCACTCGTGATCACGGCGACCGCACTTGAGGAAAATGGCGAGCTGCCAATCCACCTCTCGGAGATCACAGGGTCAGAAACAACCGCTCCAGCCTCTATTGAAGGCCCTGTCGTCTCTCCGCAGTGACAAACCACACATACTGCACGACCGGGGCATACGATTCCGCGGGCAGACTTCTATTGGCGCCCATCCTCGATATGGCAGCTTGCGGCTTCCCTGAAGACTTTACGCAGGGCGCTTTCGGCGATGCCACCAGACCGCGACGCGTCGTCGCCATCTGCGTGCGATCGGCAAATCGTGGGACAGCACGAGGAAGCCGAGTGGCAACATCCAGAAGCCAAGAATAGGCAAAAAGCCCAGTATGCCGCCGAAAATGAGCAGTGTTCCGGTCGTCATGCGTGCAATGCGCGAGCGCGGCATCGGTACCCGCAGCGAGCCGAGAACCAGCTTGCCATCCTTGTGATCAATGCCGAAACGTGTTTCTGCGGCCTTTTTCGGCCCATTTTTCCTGTTAATCATCTATAAAAGATGGGCTTAAGCGGCACGAATACAAGCTGATTTCATTTTTTTGAAAAAACTGCTTGGCAAATCGGGAAAGCATTTGTATTACCCCGCTCACGCCGCGGCCAAGCGGTGATCCCTGGTAGCTCAGCGGTAGAGCATTCGACTGTTAATCGACAGGTCGCCGGTTCGAATCCGGCCCGGGGAGCCAGTTTCTTCAGCTAAGCAGCTGATTGTATTGAGGGAGTCGGTTCTTAAATGGGCCGACTCCTAATTTTTTTCCCAGTTCTGTTTCTGTGGATATAAGTTCGAGCCTGTAGTTGGCTCCCTCTCTCGAACCCATTCACCATGCTGTCGTTCCTAAAGCGCGCCGGTTTTGCCGTTGCGCCGATGATCGACTGGACAGATCGCGCCGCAAATCTGGGCCAGTGAACGGCTTGTCGTACCGACCTAAGGCTCCTGTTCCTCGAAGATGATGTTCTCAATGAGAAGCGACAGATACGTCAACTGATGCTGCCCATGTAGGCGATGCGGCCCAACCCTTCTCTGAGGCTGGGCGGGGCGTTAGGATTTTCTTGACTTCGCTCACCTGGGGCAGGCATTCACTGGCCAACCAACCAGTGCAGGTGTAAGCACGTGCCATGGCGCTAGATCCTCAGAAAGCATTTTTAGATTACAGTGCGGCGGACTGCAGCGTGCAGTTCTGGACCGCCAACGCACCCGCCGTGCAATTCACCTCTTTGGAGGCCGCCGTCAGGTTCGCGAAAGACAAGGGCGGCAGATGGGAAGAGATCGAGATAACGGTCCATCTGGCGCGCGAAGACATCGTTTTCGCCACCGGAAAAGTGCATCAACTAATTGATGCTTTACCAAGTGATGTCCGGAAAAAGCGTTAGTCTGGTCGATTTGCAGTCAAGAAACCGGCCGTCGGTGCCGGGCACGCGAAAATGGGATCTGCACGCGATAGACACCCTGCTCAACGCATTCAGCGGGATCGGTGATCCATATGCCAACAGATATCATTATCGCAACATTTGCGCTTTTCGCAGCCGGCCTCGCCTTCGCAAGCATCACCTCCGGCAAATAGGCAAGGAAAAGGCTGGCTCCGCTCCAATACGGCTTCTGCTATAGGCTAGAAAACAAAGACGCCCCGGAGGCCAGAGCGTCTTTGATTCAATCGTAATGCCGGCGGAGTGAACTCATGCGGACGGCTGCTTGGTCTTTCTGAGGTACGGCAGAACCGTATCGAAGGAGCCGAAGCGGGCGATGGCGTCTTCGTTGGAGACGGCGGCGGTGATGATTACGTCGTCGCCCTGGTTCCAGTTGGCTGGTGTTGCGACCTGGTGCTTGGCGGTCAGCTGGATGGAGTCGATCGCACGCAGAATCTCGTTGAAATTGCGGCCCGTCGTCATCGGGTAGGTGAGGATCAGCTTGATCTTCTTATCCGGGCCGATGACGAAGACCGAGCGCACGGTGGCGTTGTCGGCAGGCGTGCGCCCCTCGGAGCTTTCGCCGGCACCGGCAGGCAGCATGTCATAGAGTTTGGCGACCTTGAGGTCCTTGTCGCCGATCAGCGGATATTCGACATCGAAGCCGGTCGCCGTCTTGATGTCGTTCTTCCACTTGCCGTGGCTTTCGACCGGATCGACGGAAATGCCGATGATCTTGACGCCGCGCTTCTTAAACTCGCCTTCGAGGCCGGCCATGGTGCCGAGCTCGGTCGTGCAGACCGGCGTAAAATTCTTCGGATGCGAGAAGAGAACGGCCCAGCCGCTGCCGATCCAGTCATGGAACTGAACGGGCCCCTGGGTGGTGTCGGCGGTGAAATCGGGAGCAATATCGTTGATACGTAGGCTCATGGTCGGCCCTCCAATTGCGGATCGTTAAATCTGAACACTCGCAGGCAGTTCTGCGTGCCATGACTATCTACAGACCTGCGCCAACCGTGGTCAAACCAAAGCCTTCCCCGAAAGGGGCGACGGCGGAATATTTATTTCCAACGTGCAAGATGGCCTGACATCGGACTAACGACATCATGCGCGCAAAAAGGCAGCGGCGTGCGCGCAAATCGATGCTTTTCGCATGCCGCGTTATTCCCTACTCACTATCGAATAATGACAAAGAGGGAAGCGGCGATGGCGACACCATTCTTCTGGAATGAACTGAACACTTATGATTTTGCCGCGCTTTCCCCCGACACGACCATCGCTATCCTGCCGATCGCTTCGACTGAGCAACACGGTCCGCATCTGCCCATCGCCACCGATGTGGCGATCGCCAACGGCATGTTGGCGGAACTGCGCCGGCAACGGCCCGAGGACCTCGATATCCTCGTCCTGCCGACCCAGGAAATCGGCAAGGCCAACGAGCATGTCTATGGTCCAGGTACGCTTTCCCTCAGCGCCGAACTGCTGATCCCCGTCTGGACGGCGATAGGCGCGAAGGTGGCGGAAACCGGTCTGCGCAAGCTTGTCATCGTCAATTCGCATGGCGGCAATGTCGATATCATGAGCATCGTCGCCCGTGAGCTGCGAGTACGCCACAAGATGGCCGTCGTTTCCACCCAGTGGGGCCGGTTCGGCAATCCTGACGGCATGATCAGCGAGCATGAGTCACGTTACGGCATTCATGGCGGCGAAGTGGAGACGTCGCTGATGCTGCATTTCCGGCCGGAACTGGTGCGGATGGAGAAGGCCCAGAATTTTACCTCGAAAGCCGAATGGATGCGCGAGCAATCGCAGTATATCCAGCCGCTGCCGCCGCATTCGCTGGCCTGGATCGCTCACGACCTCAATCCAAACGGGGTCGTCGGGGATGCCTCCAAGGGCACTGCGGAGAAGGGCGAGGCGATCTGCGGCCATCAGGTCAAGGGCTTCATCGAGCTGCTCTACGACCTGAAGCGCTATCCGCTCTCCAACCTCTATTCGAAGTAATCAGGCGACTGCCGGCCGCTCCAGCGGGATGTGGCCCTTGGTCTGCAACTCCTGGACAAGGCCCGCGAGTTCGGCGAGCAAGTATTCAACGAAAAGGCTGGTTGCGGAATCGAGCGGCGTACGGGCGCGGGCAAAGAGCTTGAGCGGCTGGTGGCGGCTATGCGGGTCTGCAATCGAGCGAAAGACCAGCTCGCCCTGACGGCATTCGGTGATGACATCGAGTGGGTTCAGCATGGAGAGCCCTGCCCCGCATCTGACCAGCTTCTTCAGCATTTCCGAAGCATTTGTTTCGAGCACTGGCTCGATAGAGACGTCCAGTCTTGCCATTGCGAGGTTGATGACATCGCGAAGACTTGTGCCCTGCTGCGCGAGAACCAGTCGCTCCTGCACCACGTCGGCAAGGTTGATCGGCCCCGGCCCGATCAATGGGTGACCTGGCGGCAGGATGACGCCGATCGGGATATCGAAATTGCCGAGGGTGCGGATGCCGGGCGTGGCAGGAATATTGAAACCGAGGCCGATGTCCACCTCGCCTGACAGGACCTGATTGATCGAAGCCGTGCCGGCATCGCTGCGGAGCTGGAAGAAAACCCGTGAATGCTCCGACTGAAAGCGCGTGATGATTTCCGGTAGCGGGCCGGAAGCAAGGCCGACCGTTGTGGCAAGCCTGACCTTGCCTGCCTGCTGCATCTTGAGGCTCTTAATGCGCCCTTCCAGCCGATCGTAGTTCTTCAGCACTTCTCGAATATGTTCGATGCAAAGTTCTCCCGCAGCCGTGAGGCGCAGGCCTCGCGGCAGGCGCTCGAAGAGCGGAGCACCCATCTCCTCCTCCAGCGCCAGGATCTGCCTGTTAATTGCCGAAGAGGCGACGTTCAGACGGGCTGCTGCCTTCCGGATGGAGCCCGTTCTGGCGATCTCGTTGATGTAGAGAAGCTTTCTGGAGTGCAGCATCGCGACCTCGTTGCATCGTTTTTAAGCACAGCGCCTAAATTAGGCACAGACACATCATGAGATGCCAAAAAGGCATCACTGCGCACGAATTTTGCTGCTTTTCAAAGAGCGAAGCAATCGCTCAAATGAAGAAAATCGGGGTTCGAAAACGAGCTTCAAGGCACCAGAAGGGGAACGCCGCCATGTCCAACACACTGAAAACGTCCATATTTTCTGCAGTTCTTGGCCTTGGCGGCATGCTTGCTGCCAGTGTACCCGGCTATGCGCTCGACAAGGTGAGCTATGGCACCAACTGGCTGGCGCAGGCCGAGCATGGCGGTTTCTATCAGGCCGTGGCCGACGGAACCTATGCCAAATACGGCCTCGACGTTTCCATCGTGCAGGGCGGGCCGAATGCCGCCAACAATGCGCTGCTGATCTCCGGCAAGATCGACTTCTACATGGGCGGGCCGCAGGGCGAAATCTCAGCTGTCGAGCAGGGCATTCCGCTCGTCGATGTCGCCGCGATCTTTCAGAAGGACCCGCAGATCCTGATCGCCCATCCCGATGTCGGCGTCGACAAGTTCGGGGATCTTGCCAAGCTGAAGACGCTATTCCTTAGCAAGGATGGCTACCTCACCTATTTCGAATGGATGAAGGCAAACTTTCCCGGATTCAAGGACGAGCAGTACAAGCCCTATAACTTCAATCCAGGCCCCTTTCTAGCCGACAAGCAATCTGCCCAGCAGGGTTATCTGACCTCAGAGCCCTACGAGATCCAGAAGCAGACCGGCTGGGAGCCGAAGGTCTTCCTGCTCGCCGATAACGGCTATTCGCCCTATTCGACGATGATCACCACGACACAGCAGATGGTCGATACCAAGCCTGACGTCGTGCAGCGCTTTGTCGATGCCTCGATCGAGGGCTGGTACAATTATCTCTACGGCGACAACAGCAAGGCCAATGCGCTGATCAAGAAGGACAATCCGGAAATCACGGATGGCCAGATCGCTTATTCGATCGGCAAGATGAAGGAATACGGCATCATCGAATCCGGTGAGGGCCTGGAAAAGGGCATCGGCTGCATCACCAACGCCCATTACAAGAAGTTCTTCGACGAAATGGTGGCGATCAAGGTCTTCAAGCCCGAGACCGACTACACCAAAGCGTTCACTACGAAGTTCGTCTGCAAGAGCGTCGGTGTATCGCTTAAGAAATAAGCTCCCAAGGCAGGGCCCGTCGCCTTCCGGCGGCGGGCCTCGTCCCCTCGATAAAAGAGCGAAAGAATGTCCCTAGCCGAAACCAAGGCGGCGCCTTCGAAAGATATACGCAGGCGGCCGTTGGTCGTCATGCAGTCCCTCTCGAAGGTCTTTTCCAGCGGCACGATTGCGCTTTCAGGCATGTCCCTGACGGTCGAAAGCGGCGAGTTCATCAGCCTTCTCGGTCCCTCCGGCTGTGGAAAATCCACCGCGCTGCGCATCATCGCCGGCCTCGGCGACGTTACATCCGGCAAGATCGACTGGCCGAGTTCACGCATAAATTCAAAAGGCCTTCCGGAAGGCGATATCGGTTTCGTCTTCCAGGAGCCGACGCTGATGCCCTGGAAGACTGTTTTCGGCAATGTCTACCTGCCGCTGAAACTGCGCGGCGTCTCCAAGGCTGAAGCGAGCGGCCGGATCATGGAGGTGTTGGCGACCGTCGGCCTGCAGGATTTCGCCAGCGCCTATCCGCGTGAGCTCTCGGGCGGCATGAAGATGCGCGTTTCGATTGCCCGCGCGCTGGTGACAAAGCCCAAGCTGCTGCTGATGGACGAGCCTTTCGCTGCGCTTGATGAGATCACCCGCCAGAAGCTCAATGACGACGTGCTGCGGCTGTGGAAGGCGACTGGCATTACCGTGATCTTCGTCACGCATTCCGTTTTTGAATCCGCCTATCTTTCCAACCGGATCGTTGTGATGAAGGCGCGGCCGGGCCGGGTGCATGCAGATTTTCCACTGGCGACCAGCCTTGAGCGGGATTCGCATTACCGAACCTCGGAAGAATACCGGCGAGCCTGCGAAACCGCGTCCCGATCGCTAATCGAGGCCATGGGCGGATCGGAGGAGCACTGATGAGTGTCAACAGTATCGAAACGACCGAGGTCCCGCCCCTGCCCCTTCCCAATCCCGTCAATGCCAACAGGCGCGATCTGGCGCTGCGCATCGCCGTGCCTTTTCTGGTCATCGGCGCCCTCATCGCCATCTGGGAGCTTTACGTGGTGCTCTCGGGCGTTCCGCCCTACATCCTGCCCGGGCCCGGCGCTGTCGCGGCCGCCTTCATCAATGACTGGGGCACGCTTGCCCCAGCGCTTTGGGTCACGACGCAGATCACCTTGATATCGCTGATGCTGGCGCTGATCGGTGGCGTGGGTTTTGCGATCTTTCTGGTGCAATCGCGCTGGATCGAAATCGCCTTCTATCCGCTTGCGGTCATCCTGCAGGTCACGCCGATCGTGGCGATTTCGCCGCTCATCCTGATCTACGCACCGTCCACGCAGGTGGCACTCCTGATCTGCGCCTTCCTCGTTGCTTTCTTCCCGATCCTTTCGAACATGGTGCAGGGCCTGAAGAGCGTCGATCACAACCTGATCAACCTGTTCGAACTTTATGGCGCCTCACGCTGGCAGACGCTGATCTATCTGAAGATCCCGGCCGCTCAGCCTTACTTCATGACAGGGCTTCGCATCGGCGGCGGCCTTGCATTGATCGCCGCCGTGGTTGCGGAATTCGCTGCGGGTTCGGCGGGTGCCGGTTCGGGCCTCGCCTTCCGTCTGCTGGAATCGCAATATCGCATGAACATTCCCCGCCTGTTCGCGGCGCTCTTCATGCTCTCCATGCTCGGCGTCGCGATATTCGCCATTACCTCCTTCATTTCATGGCTCAGCCTGCATCGCTGGCACGAGAGCAGCCTGAAGCGGGAAAACTGATGACCTATTCCTTCATGTTGCCCCCGAATGCGGGCCGCTTCGTGCTGGCCAATGCGACGCTTCCTGCAGTTACCGTCAGCGGCTTTGCTGCTGAGGCGAATGAGGGGCTCGTCAAGGCCGATATCGTCATAACGGACGGGGCGATTTCAGCGATCCTGCCACCCGGCACAGCGCCAGCGGAGTTTGCCAAGTCCGATATGAGGGAAGGTATGGTCTGGCCGTGCTTTGCCGATATTCATACGCATCTGGACAAAGGCCACATCTGGCCGCGCAAGCCCAATCCGGATGGGACCTTCATGGGCGCATTGGAAGCCGTGGGCAGGGACCGGGAGGCAAACTGGTCGGCCGCCGATGTGCGCAAGCGTATGGAATTCTCGCTGCGCTCAGCCTATGCGCACGGCACCGGTCTTATCCGCACCCATCTGGATTCGCTCGCACCCCAGCACCGCATTTCCTTCGAGGTCTTTGCCGAACTGCGCGACGAATGGAAGGAGAAGATCGCCCTGCAGGCAGTCGCCCTCTTCCCGCTCGACAATATGGCGGACGAATCCTTCTTCGCCGATCTCGTCGCGGTCGTAAAGGACAAGGGCGGCTTGCTCGGCGGTGTCACCAGGATGGGACAATCGCTCGACTGGCAGCTCGACACGCTTTTGCATGCGGCGGCGAAGAACTGCCTCGATGTCGATCTGCATGTCGACGAAACGGATGATCCGGACGCCGAAACATTGAAGGCGATCGCCGAAGCCGTTTTGCGCAACCGGTTCGAAGGCAAAGTAACGGCAGGTCATTGCTGCTCTCTGGCGCGGCAGGATGACGATACGGCCAAGCGGACCGTGGATCTCGTTCACAAGGCAGGGGTTTCGGTCATCTCGCTGCCGATGTGCAACATGTACCTGCAGGATCGTTATCCCGGCCGCACGCCGCGCTGGCGTGGCGTCACTCTGTTCAAGGAATTGGCGGCTGCCGGCGTCGAGACGGCTGTCTCCTCCGACAATACGCGCGACCCCTTCTACGCCTATGGCGATCTCGATCCGGTGGAAGTGTTTCGCGAGGCGGTTCGCATCCTGCATCTCGACCATCCGCTCGATAATGCGGCGCGTGTCGTCACGGCGTCACCGGCTAAGATTGCCGGCAGGCCGCAGATGGGCCGCATTGCCGTCGGCAGCCCCGCCGATCTCGTGCTCTTCAGCGCCCGGCGCTGGAGCGAATTCCTTTCCCGTCCGCAGTCTGACCGCGTCGTGCTTCGCCGCGGCAAGGTGATCGACCGCAGCCTGCCGGATTACCGTGAACTCGATAGCGTCGTTGGAGGCTGACATGGCCGATTATCAGAAGATCAGACAAGAACTCGAAGGTATTGCGATCGAGGACAATCCGGCGCTCGTTCGCCAGAAGAGCCGCGATTTCTACTGGTATTCGCCGATCCTGAAGGCGCAGCTCGACAACGTGACGGCCGATATCGTCGTTACGCCGAAGAACGAGGCCGAAGTCATCCAGACGCTGAAGGTCGCCTATGCGCATGGGGTTCCGGTGACCCCGCGCGGGGCCGGCACCGGCAATTACGGCCAGGCTATGCCGCTTTCCGGCGGCATCATCCTCAACCTTGCCGCCATGGACAAGATCAAGGAAATCCATCCCGGCCGCGTCATCTGCGAGCCGGGCATCGTAATCGCCCAACTCGACAAGCAGACCAAGGTGCATTCCGGACAGGAACTGCGCTTCCACCCCTCGACCGCCCAAACGGCAACGGTCGGCGGCTTCATTGCCGGCGGTTCGGGTGGCGTCGGCTCGATCACCTGGGGCGGGTTGCGCGACCTCGGCAATATTCTGCGTCTGCGCGTCGTCACCATGGAGGCGGAGCCGCGGGTGCTCGACCTCACCGGCTGGGATCTGCAGAAGGTCAGCCATGCCTATGGCACCAACGGCATCATCACGGAAATCGAGATGCCGCTTGCGCCTGCCTATGACTGGGTGGATGTTCTCGTCGGTTATGACGACTTCATGGACGCGGTGCGCTTCTCAGACGCGCTGGCGAAGTGCAACGGCATTCTCGTCAAGGAAATAGCGCCGATCGCCGCACCCATCCCGCACGACTATTTCACCCGGCACAAGCCCTATATCCGTCAGGGCCAGTCGATCGTCGTGCTGATGATCGCGCCGCATTCCATGGATGCCTTCCTGGCCTTCACGGCAGCGCAGAAGGGCGAGATCATGTTCCGCTCGGACAAGGTCGAAAGCATGCGCGGCATTCCGCATGCCTATGAACTGGCCTGGAACCATACGACGTTGCGCGCGCTCAAGGTCGACCCGACGTTCACCTATCTGCAGGTGCAGTATCCGGGCCCGGATCATGTCGCCAAGGTGCGGAAGATGGTAGAGATCTTCGGCGATGAAGTACCCGGCCACCTCGAATTCATCAGGTTTGACGGGCAGATCCAGTGCTCGGGCCTGCCGCTGGTACGCTACACGACAGAGGAACGGCTGGAAGAGATCATCAAGATCCACCAGGACCACGGCTGCCCGATCTTCAATCCGCACCGCTATACGCTGGAAGAGGGCGGCATGAAGCGCACCGACAAGGTGCAGCTCGCCTTCAAGCACGAGACCGATCCGAAGGGGCTGCTGAACCCCGGCAAGATGATTGCCTGGGAAAATCCCAATTTCGACTTCAACGCCGGCAAGAACTATCTCTTCCCTGGTCTTGCGGCTGTCATGGAGGACTCATGAGGGTTCTCGTCCTCCACTCGCACCCGGTCGAGGAAAGCTACGGCAAGGCGCTCTACAGGCAGACCTTGGAAAGCCTTGCCGAAGCCGGGCATGAGGTGGATGCCTGCGATCTCTACGCGGAAAAATTCGACCCCGTTCTCTCTCAGCACGACCGGCTGATCTATCACGACTATCCGGAGAATACGTCTCTCGTAAAACCCTATGTCGACAGACTGAAGCAGGCCGAGGCTTTGGTCATCTGCACGCCGGTGTGGAATTTCGGTTTCCCGGCCATCCTGAAGGGCTATTTCGATCGGGTCTGGCTTCCCGGCGTCTCCTTCGAACTCGTGGACGGCAAAGTCGAATCCCGTCTGCGCCATATCAAAAAGCTTGGCGCTGTACTTACCTACGGTGCAACACCTTTCCGTGCCTTTGTCGCCGGCAATCCGCCAAAGAAGATCGTCAAGCGGGTTTTGCGGGCGCAGATCAACCCGATCAATCCGGTCACCTTCCTCGCTCATTATGACATGAACAATTGCACGCCGGAGACCCGGTCAGCATTTCTCGCCAAGGTGAAGAGCGCGATGGAACGTTTCTAAAGAATTTCCGTTTTCTTCGAATCCCGAAAATTCTCTATCCATTTGTTTTCACGCAGAGATTTCGATCAGCCCATAGAGATCAGACGACCCTTGCGGCCGTCACTTCCACTTCGACCAGAAATTCGGGCCGGGTGAAGCCGCTGACGATGATGAGTGTCGAAACCGGTTTCGGCTCAAGCGTGAAGCGGTCGCGCACCGCCATGTAGGCCGGGAAGTCGTCGCGCTTCGTCACGAAGCCGGATATGCGGATGACATCAGCAAAGCTCATCTCGGCCTCGACAAGGATCGCCTTGATCGCTTCGAAGCAGAGTTCGGCCTGGGCGGTCACATCCTCAGGGATCGTATCATCGAGAGCGATGCCGAGCTGACCGGATGTGACGAGAAGGGACGCGCCTGGCGGCACGAGGAGGCCGTGATTGTAGTTTCCGAAGGGGCGGCGAATAGACGCCGGATTGAAAATCTTCTTCATGAAAAACCTCGCTAAAGACAGAGTTTTATAGCGAAGAATTTCACCGCATTCCAAGCACTTGCTTGCCGTGCACCCTCAAAAATCCAGAGATTGCTGGGCCGGTGCGGGCGGACCGACGTGCACGCCTTCAAGCTCCAGCATGCGAAGCTTGGAAGACGAGCCGCCGGGTGCGGAAAAGCCGCCGACCTTGCCGCCCGCGGCAAGCACGCGATGGCAGGGAATGATGAGTGCCACAGGGTTCTTCGCCATCGCCTGTCCCACATCCCGCGCAGCCTCCGGCCCCGCTCCGAGCTCTTTGGCGAGCGTGCCGTAGGTTGTCGTATGGCCCCAGCCGATGCGGCGCGCAGCGGCATAGATATCGCGGAAAAATGCGTCCTGACCGTCGAGATCGATATGCACATCGGAGAAGTCGATTTCCTCGCCTTCGAAATAACGCTTCACCGCGGCAACGGCCTCCTGAATCAGTGGCGTCGGCGTGCCCGGTTCCGCAGCCGCCAGGCGGCGCAACAGCAACCGTTCGGTCGATTCGGCGCTTTTTGTCGGCAGCTGGAATCGCGTCACGCCGGCATCGCTCCAGGCGATGCCGCAAAAGCCGCCGGCGGTTTCGAAGATCAGATACTGATGCACTTTCTGAGCCATGGTGAAGCTCTCACATTCCATCTGATATCAGAATCGTACCGTGGAAGCTCAAGTTCAACCCGTTTCTTGCTCTGCCCCGATAAAACTTCACGCCGATGCGCCGGTCGCTGCAAGCGGGGATACCTGCGGTCTCTTTGCCTTCGCCTTGCCTTTCACCGCATCAAACAATGCATAACTACCGGTCCAGCGGCCGAAACCGCTGGCAATATTGATATGGCCTGCGAGACCGATATTGCGAACCTCGGTTTTCCAGAGGCGGGTGTAGAAGCTCAAACGGTCGAGCGACATGTATTTGTCGTCGAGGCTGCCGACGGTAAGGCTCGGAAAGGGAAGCGGGTTTGTCGGCATGGGACCGAAGGCGAGCGAACCGGGATGCAGCCTTTCAGTCGCAGGCAAATCGCACGGGGCGACCATAAGCGCTCCCTTTACCCGGCGAGCGAGTGGCCGGTCGGCGAGCCTGGCTGTGAGGATGCAGCCGAGGCTATGGGCAACGACATACGCTTCCCCTGCCTCCAGCAGCGCCTGTTCCAGCCGCTCCATCCAATGATCGAGACGGGCGTGCTTCCAGTCGTCCTGTTCGACCAGCCGGCTCTGCGGAATATCGCTCTGCCAATAACGTTGCCAATGTCCCTCGTCGGAACCGAACAGACCCGGCACGATCAGGATTTTTGTCATTGCCATCTCCTGGCGGTCCGCAGCAAAGTGCCGCGACGCATCTACGCCAGAATTATCCATAAAATTTATGGACTAAAGAAATGAAGCTCCAAAACCCAGGAGAAAGCTGGAAAATCCATCGCTGGGATCAGAAATTGTCGCCCAGCGAAAAGGCCAGCAGATCGCAGGATATCTTGAGGCCAATGGTGTTGTAGCAGGGCATTTCCTCGCCTGCGGCCACCTCCCGCCCGTCTGAAACCTCAATGCGCTCAGCGCCGTCGACGCGGACCGGGCCGGCGGACCAAAGCGTAGGTCGGTTGACGTCGATGACAGAAACCCGCCGCTCTGTTCCCTTCACGAAGGTGGACGCCGCAGCCATGCCGCTCGCCGTCAATGTGAGCGCAAGCGCGACCTGAAGGCAAAGATCTCCCGCCTCACGCAGTGAAAAGAACATGGCGGCCTCATGCCGTAAACAGGTGGTTTCGCTGCGCAGGTAAGGCAAGGAAGAGCAGACGCAAAGCGGCTTTCGCGGTTAAGGTTTATGCGTAACCATGCGCCGGTTTTCTCAACTACTCCGCTTTAATTTCGGAACAAGGAGTTTTGTCACGGGTTGGGGAAATGTCACCAAAGATGAAAATCGAAGGAGGATATCTCCCATGCGCAAATCCCTTATCGCCGCATCGCTGCTTGCCATCGGCATGGCGTCGTCGGCATTCGCCCAGTCCAATCCTGACGCCATCGGCCCGACCAATGGTGGTTCCACGGATCCGGGCTCGGGCAATTACTCGTCCGACTATACGAGTGACAGCAACGGTATTCATCCAATTCCCGCAGGCCCGGTAGATCCGACCACGACACAGAGTATTGGCGGGCAGGCAATCGAATGCCCGGGAATGCCGCAGCAGAACACGGGCGTTGATACGCGCGGCGGCGAAAGTGGTGCTTCGATCAGCGAAGCGTGCCGCGAATACGACAACTGATCGGGTAAAGCCCCGTTCATTGAGAGAGGCCGGCGCGACCGGCCTTTTTCATGCGCGCCCGATGAAACTGCTGATCCGATTGCCTCGTATTTCCGTAACAGACCCAGAGGCAAACAGGGAGCAGCCAGTGGCACGAGAGACTGTTGCAAGACCGGTGATCGTGTGGTTTCGCAAAGATCTGCGCGTTGACGATAACAGGGCTCTGCATGCGGCATGCGCATCGGGGCGGCCGGTCATTCCCCTTTATATCCGTGAACCCCGCGAAGACGGCATCGGGCCGCTCGGCGCAGCCCAGGCCTGGTGGCTGCATCATTCGCTTCACGCACTTGGCGCAGCCCTCAGAAAACATGACGGCAAGCTCGTACTTGTCAGCGGTGATGCCCGAAATGTGCTGGCCGACATCATCAAGCAAAGCAGTGCGGAAGCGGTGTTCTGGAACCGCCGTTTCGATCCGCCGGGCACCGCGATCGACATGCGCCTCAAACATGAACTGGAAAAGCAGGCCATCGAGGTGCGCAGCTTCGGCGGCCAGCTGCTGCATGAGCCGACGAAACTCAAGACATCGGCCGGCGCGTCCTATCGCGTCTATACACCGTTCTGGCGGGCACTCGAAGGTGGAGAGCCCGAGGCGCCTGTCGATGCCCCAGAGAGTTACCGCTTCCCCAAGCAGTTTCCAGCTTCCGAAACGCTCGCCTCCTGGCAGCTCCTGCCGCAGAGGCCGAACTGGGCGAAATTCTTCCCCGACATGTGGACGCCGGGTGAAGAGGCTGCCCACGAAAAGCTACAGGATTTCGTCGAAAATGGGCTTCACGGCTACTCGGCCGATCGGGATTTTCCTGGAAAGACGGCAACCTCCCTGCTCTCTCCGCATCTGGCGCTCGGTGAGATTTCGCCGGCTCGCATCTGGGAAGCGACAAAAGGCCTTTCCCGGCGCATTCCTTCAGACGACATCGTACGCTTCCGCAAGGAGCTGGCATGGCGGGAATTCTCCTATCATCTGCTATTCCATTTTCCGCAACTTGCCGAGGCCAACTGGAACGGCAATTTCGACGGTTTCGGCTGGCGGGAGGATGAAGACGGATTTCATGCCTGGTGTAACGGCCAGACGGGCTATCCGATCGTCGACGCCGGCATGCGCCAGCTCTGGCGCCATGGCTGGATGCATAACCGCGTACGGATGATAACAGCTTCGTTTCTCATCAAGGACCTCCTGGTCGACTGGCGCCGTGGCGAAGCCTGGTTCCGCGATACGCTTGTCGATGCGGACCCGGCTAATAATGCGGCCAGCTGGCAATGGGTCGCGGGCTCGGGTGCCGATGCCTCCCCCTTCTTCCGCATCTTCAACCCGGTGCTGCAGGGCGAGAAATTCGACGCAGATGGCAGCTATATCAGGCAGTTCGTGCCGGAGCTCGGAAAGCTCGAGGACAAATATATCCACCGGCCGTTCGAAGCACCAGCGAGCGTGCTCGAAGACGCAGGCGTGACGCTTGGTGAAACCTATCCCAGACCCATCGTCGATCACGCCACGGCGCGCCGGCGGGCGCTGAAGGTCTATAATGCCATAAAGGACGCAGCATGAACGCGCATGTTCCCTCGCTGCCACGCCGCCTCAAGGTGGCCATCATAGGGTCGGGCATATCGGGTGCCTCAGCGGCCTGGGCGCTCAACACTGTCCATGACGTGACACTTTACGAGAAAGATGCCCGGCCGGGCGGCCATACGGCAACGGTCGATGTCGATTATGACGGACTGAACATTCCGGTCGATACCGGCTTCATCGTTTACAACGAGTGCAATTATCCCAATCTGACCGCGCTCTTTGCAGAGCTCGGCGTCGCCACGCATGCCAGCGACATGAGCTTTTCACTGTCGCTGGATCAGGGCAGGCTGGAGTGGAGCGGCGGCGGGCTGTCGTCTATATTCGCGCAGAAGCGCAATCTGCTAAACCCCTCCTTCCTCTGGATGATCCGCGAGATCCTGCGTTTCAACCGCACCTGCCTGGAAGACCGGGCGGCCGGACACCTGGTCTCGCGCTCAATCGGCGATTATCTCGACTGGCGCGGCTTCTCGCCTGGTTTCACCAACAATTATCTGGTGCCGATGGCCGCTGCCATCTGGTCGACGCCATCGGTGCGTATGCTGCAATTTCCCGCCGAGCATTTCGTCAATTTCTTCGACAATCACCGGCTTATCTATCGCCGTCAGCATCAGTGGCGCACCGTCACCGGCGGAAGCCGCAACTATCTGAAAAGGCTTCTGTCACCGCTCGGCGACAGAGTGAAGCTCGGCTGCGGTGTGCGTGGCGTGATCCGCAGCGACAGGGGCGTCACCCTGATCGACGAGATCGGCGGCGAGGCCTTCTTCGACAAGGTGATCTTCGCCTGCCATAGCGATCAGGCCGCGCGTCTGCTGATCGATGCGACGGATCAGGAAAAGCGACTGCTCGCTGCCGTTCCCTACGAGCCCAATCGCGTGGTGTTGCACCGTGACGCCAGTCTGATGCCGACGCGGCGCAAGGTCTGGGCCTCCTGGAACTATCTGCGTTCAAGCCATGCCGACGGCGAGGCCGGTGTGGCGGTGACCTACTGGATGAACAGGTTACAGGGCATAGACCCGGATTTTCCTCTCTTCGTCACGCTCAATCCGCACCGCGAACCGGAAAGCCGCAAGGTCTTTGCCGAATTCACCTATGAGCATCCGCAGTTTTCCGCCGAAGCGATGGCAGCGCAGCGGGCGATCGCTACCATTCAGGGAAGAAACGATTGCTATTTCGCGGGCGCCTGGACCGGATACGGATTCCACGAGGATGGACTCGTTTCCGGCCTTGCGGCGGCGGAGGCGCTGGGCGGGATCACACCTTGGCGGACCGCCCGGCCCTCCTCCCGTGGAACCACACTGGAAGCGATGGCATGACGGCGTCCCGCACGAGGCCCCACGCAACGAGGTATGGCGTCAGCGTGACGCGAAACGGCCCTCCACCGGAGGCGCCGGCCGTCCTTTATGCGGGCGATGTCATGCATCAGCGCATGAAGCCGTTCGGCCATCGCTTCCGGTACCGGGTCTTTTCATTGTCTATCGATCTCGACCGGGTCGAGGAAGCCGGGAGACTGTCGGCGCTGTTTTCGGTCAACAGAGGCAACCTCGTCTCCTTCCATGAAAAGGATCATGCGGAAGGCGGAAGCCTGCGCTCCTATGTTGAAGGACTCCTTGCGGACGCCTGCGTCGAGCGACCGGCCCGGATCCTGCTTGTCTGTTATCCGCGGATCTTCGGTTACGTCTTCAATCCGCTTTCGGTCTATTATGCCTATGACAGCGGGAATGCGCTGATCGCGCTGATCTACGAGGTGCGCAACACCTTCGGCGAGCGGCATAGTTATGTATGCCCTGTCGAAGATGATGAAATCTCCGAAGGTGGTCTTCGCCAGACCTGCGAGAAGCTCTTTTACGTTTCTCCCTTCATCGGCACGGGCATGCGCTATCATTTCCGCATGCTGCCGCCGGGCCGCGAAATCCGCTGGCGCATCCTGGAAACCGATGCTGAAGGTCCGCTTCTTGCGGCAACGTTCTCCGGTCGACAAAAGCCGCTGACTGGCCGAGCGTTGGGTTATCTTCTCGCGGCCATTCCCTTCCTGACTGTCAAGATCATGGCCGGCATACATTGGGAGGCTCTGAAACTCTGGCTGAAGGGCGCCATCTATATTCGTCGGCCACCGCCTCCGGCCCCTGTGAGCGTAAAGCCGGCAAGCCGGCTTGCAGAAGCTGCGGAATGAATCTAGCGTTCGCCTCAATCGCCGGAGGAGAGGCGCAGGCGTCGTCCCCAACCGGCCAGAAAATGCGGGAGGACGGACGATGAGCAAAGCGCAAGACTGGAACCAAACTGCCCGGGATGCCGTGACACTGACGGCAGAAAACATCTCGCGCATCGTCAAGGGCTTGCCCTTCAAGGCCAAGCTTGCGCTGCGAGGTCTGCTGCGCATGCAGCACGGTTCGCTTGCCGTCACACTGCCAGACGGGCGCAGGGTGCTGATCGAAGGCAGGAGCGCCGGGCCGAATGCCGCGCTGACACTGCGCAACTGGAACCTTGCCGGACGGGCACTGACAAGCGGCACGATCGGGCTTGCCGAAAGCTACATGGACGGCGACTGGGACAGCCCCGATATCACCGCTTTTCTCGAGCTTTTCCTCGTCAATGGCGATGCCGCGCATGGCTATTCCAATGGCAAACGTGGTGTTGGTCGTTTCGTGGAGCGCCTCCGGCACTGGATGAATGCCAATACGAAGACCGGTTCCAAACGCAATATTTCGGCCCACTACGACCTCGGCAACGACTTCTACAAGCAATGGCTCGATCCGAGCATGACCTATTCCTCGGCGCTCTATTCGACCGGCGCCATTGACCTGCAATCGGCGCAGAACGCGAAATACCGCTCGCTGGCGGAGGCGACCGGCATCCGCCCTGGTGATCATGTGCTTGAAATCGGCTGCGGCTGGGGCGGTTTTGCCGAGTTCGCGGCGAGCGAATTGAATTGCCGGGTGACGGGGCTGACCATCAGTCGCGAGCAGCTTGCCTTTGCGCAGGCGCGCATCAGCAAGGCAGGGCTCAGCGACAAGGTCGATTTCCGCTTCCAGGACTATCGCGACGAGACCGGGATCTATGACCGCATCGTCTCGATCGAGATGTTCGAGGCCGTCGGCGAGAAATATTGGCCGGCCTATTTCTCCAAGCTGAAACAGTGCCTGAAGCCAGGCGGAAAGGCGGGGCTGCAGATCATTACGATCCGTCCCGAAGCCTTCGAGCAATACCGCAGCAATCCGGACTTCATCCAGAAATACGTTTTCCCCGGCGGTATGCTGCCGACGCGTCATCACCTTGCCGAACTCGGCAGGAAGATGGACCTTTCACTGGTCAGGGACTTCGGCTTCGGCCTCGATTACGCCCGTACGCTGGCGGAATGGCGCGAGCGGTTCTGGTCCGTATGGCACAAGCTCCGGCCGATGGGTTTCGACGACCGGTTCAAGCGCCTCTGGGAATTCTATCTGTTCTATTGCGAGGCCGGCTTCCGCGCCCGCAATATCGATGTGCGGCAGGTGGTCTTTTCGCGCAGCTGATCACTCGGCCGGATGCGGCGTCGCCGGACGGTGACTGGCGTTGGCAGGTCGCTCGCCCCAGCCGGTGAAGCGGTTCACCAGTGCGAAATAGAGACCATAGGGCAATATCCGCAGGAACTTCAGCACATAGGTGAAGCGCCTCGGGAAAGTGATCTCGAAGGCCTGCGATTTGAGGCCCGTCGCAATCCGCTCGGCTGCCGTCTCAGGCGAAACGAGTGCCGGCATGGGAAAGCCATTCTTGCGCGTTGCCGGCGTATCGACGAAGCCCGGATTGATGAGTTGGATGCGGATGCCGATCTTGTCGAGATCGAATTTCAGGCTTTCGGCCATATTGATCAGCGCAGCTTTGGTCGCGCCGTACGCGGCGCTGGTCGGCAAGCCTGAGTAACCCGTCACCGAGGACACGATGGCGATCTGGCCCTGCCCTTTCGCCTTCATATGGCTGATCGCCGGCAGCAGGCAATTGACGACGCCTGACAGATTGACGGCAAAAGTCTTCTCAAAATCCGCTCGGTTCAGATCCTCGCCGTGAACGGGCTGATAGACACCCGCACACAGGATCGCCATGGCGAGCGCACCGTGCTCATATTCGATCGAGGCCATGACATGTTCCATGTCCTCGGCATCGGTCACATCGCCATCGAGCACGATGATGCTGCCAGGCAGTCCGGCTGCCTCGACCTGCAATTCCACCAGCTTTTCGTGATTGCGTGCCGTGGCTGCGACCTGGTATCCCTCGCCTGCAAGCTTCAGCGCCAGCGCCCGCCCTATTCCAGAGCTGGCACCGGAAATCCAGACGATACCATGTTCCGGGCGGGCAATGAAATTACGCATGACACTTCCTCCAGTCTGCCGATATGAACTCGAAAACAGGCCCGGAAGTTCCTCATCCTCTCCCGGGACAATGGCTCTATCACAGCATTGTGGCTGCTTTCAGCCGATGAGGTCGCCGAGGATCTGCCGGAAGGAGCCGGTAAGCTTGATCGGCCCATCAGAAACGGCAAAGGCGATGCAGGGCCGATCTTTTTCAGCGACGGGGCGATGGTCGACGGTCGCGTCAGCAACCGAGATATCTCCCGGCCCAAAACGGCCGCGCTCGTCGCGGAAAGCGCCATCGAGGATGAGGATCAGTTCCATGCCCGCATGCGTGTGGGCAGGCAGCGCGCGACCCGGCCGTATCCACATCAGGCTGACCTCGCAGCCGTCTATATCGGTCGCATATTCTTTAAAGCCTGGAAGACGCTTGCGCCACGGCACGTCATCGACTTCGAAACCGACGAGATTGCGCAAGGCCCGCGGGAAAAGGGCTCCCTGCGGACGCGACGGCAGCTTCGGAAGGGAAGCAGGAGCCTTCGAGCCGAAGATTGCCGCGAGCTTCGCGTCGCGTTCGCTGATCGGGCTTGCCGGGGCACTTTCCAGAGCCTCTCCCGCCAGTCGTTCGAGGTCGGCCACCAGACTTCGATTGTCCGGTTTCATTTCCAGATGGGATTCCACGAGTGCGCGGGCCGGCTCCGGAAGGGAGCCAGCAACAAAATGCGCCATCAATGCATCGATCGTGTCGATATGCTCGTGAACCATGTCGGATTCGGTCACGCCTTGTTCCTGCGCCCGTGCTTGCTTTGTCGTCATCCATACGCCGAAAGTCAATCTTCGGATCACTAACGGCCGGACGCACGGCGAAGGGCTGGAATTGGAAGACTAATTTTATCGCGGGCTCCAAAGGCATGGAATAGGATTTCTTGCCAATGCCGCCTTGTGAAGGGAAAAGACCGTTCCTAAACTATGCGTAAACGAGGCAGATTCCATGACCTTCCACCCCTCCGTAATCGAGGCTATCGGCAACACGCCCCTCATCAAGCTCAAGGGTGTTTCCGAGGCGACCGGCTGCACCATTCTCGGCAAGGCCGAATTTCTCAATCCCGGCCAATCGGTAAAGGACCGAGCGGCGCTCTATATCATTCGTGACGCTGAGAAAAAGGGCCTGCTCAAGCCCGGCGGCGTCATCGTCGAAGGCACGGCTGGCAATACCGGGATCGGCCTGACACTCGTTGCCAAGGCGCTCGGCTATCGTACCGTCATCGTCATTCCGGAAACGCAAAGCCAGGAAAAGAAGGATGCGCTGCGGCTGCTCGGTGCCGAGCTCGTGGAAGTTCCAGCCGTTCCCTACAAGAACCCGAACAATTACGTGAAGGTTTCGGGCCGCCTTGCTGAGCAACTTGCCAAGAGCGAGCCCAACGGCGCGATCTGGGCCAACCAGTTCGACAACGTGGCCAACCGGCAGGCACATATCGAAACGACGGCACCCGAGATCTGGAACGATACCGAGGGCAAGGTCGACGGCTTCATCTGCTCGGTCGGCTCGGGCGGTACGCTTGCCGGCGTAGCGGCAGGTCTCAAGGCCTTCAACAAGGACATCAAGATCGGCATTGCCGATCCCGAGGGTGCCGCGCTCTACGAATTCTACGCGAACGGCACGTTGAAGTCCGAGGGCTCGTCGATCACGGAAGGCATCGGCCAGGGGCGCATCACCGCCAACCTCGAAGGTTTCACGCCCGATTTCTCCTATCACGTCACCGATGCCGAGTCGCTGCCCTACCTCTTCGATCTCGTCCAGAATGAGGGGCTTTGCCTTGGCGGCTCGACGGCGATCAACATTGCCGGCGCGGTGCGTCTTGCGAAGGATCTCGGCCCCGGCCACACGGTCGTGACAATCCTCTGCGACTATGGCAATCGCTATCAGTCCAAGCTCTTCAATCCGGATTTCCTTTCATCCAAGAGCCTTCCCATTCCCGGATGGATGGTCGGCTCGACGGATATCAAGATACCCTACGAACCCGCAGCGTGAGCCTCCATGCCAGTCAATGCCCTCTACCGTGACGACTTCTATCTCTCCACATGCGAAGCGGTCGTCACGGCCGTTCACGAGGACGGGGGCATTGAACTGGACCAGACCTGCTTTTACGCCACATCGGGAGGGCAGCCGGGTGATACCGGTTTCTTCGAACGGGCTGACGGTTCGAAGATAGAGCTTGGGCAAGCCAAACACGGTGCGAGCAAGGACATTATCCTCCATGTGCCGCTCGAGGGGCAACCGCGCGCCGAGATTGGCGAGAAGCTGGTGCTGCATATCGACTGGCCGCGCCGCTACAAGCTGATGCGAATGCATACGGCCTGCCATCTTCTCTCGGTCGTCTGCTCCTATCCGATCACGGGGGCAGCGGTCGGCGAGGATGAGAGCCGCGTCGATTTCGATATGACCGATACGATCGACAAGGACGAGGTGACGGCCAAGCTCATGGATCTCGTCAACCAGAATCATCCGGTCTATCTTCAGTGGATTACGGATGAGGAGCTTGCGGCCAATCCCGGCATCGTCAAATCGAAGAACGTGCGCCCCCCTGTTGGCCTCGGCCGCGTCAGCCTCGTCAGCATCGGCGAGAATTCGGCTGTTGACAGTCAGCCCTGCGGCGGCACGCATGTTTCGGAAACACAGGAAGTCGGCCAGATTCATATTGCCAAGATCGAGAAGAAGGGCAAAGAGAACCGGCGCTTCCGCATTCGCTTCGGCATGCCCGGCGACGAAGCCTGATAGACGATGCCTGCCATTTGGGCCTGATATTTGGGGAGATCATCATGAGTGACACCAAGAGCCGTTTCGTCGTCTCGGCCAACTGGCTGCAGGCTGAACTCGGTAAGTCCGACCTGCGCGTTCTCGACGCATCCTTCTATCTTCCGGCGCAGAAACGCGACGCCGATGCGGAATATGCCGCCGGCCATATTCCCGGCGCGATCCGTTTCGATCAGGACAAGATCGCTGACCATTCGACCAACCTGCCCCACACGATCCCCGCGCCCGATTATTTCGCCGCTCAGGTCGGTAAGCTCGGCATCAGTGAGAACGACCGCATCGTCGTCTATGACGGCATCGGCATGTTCGCCTCGCCGCGCGTCTGGTGGCTGTTCCGTGTGATGGGCGCAAAGAACGTCTTCGTGCTCGATGGGGGGCTGGATGGCTGGAAAGCCGAAGGCCGGCCACTCGAAACCGAGGTGCCGCACCATGCCCCGGCGACATTCAAGACAAATTACGATGCCAGCCGCGTCGTTCATCTCGAGCAGATGCGCGATATCGTAGCCAGCAGCGCCCTACAGATTGCCGATGCCCGCAGCGCCGGGCGTTTCGCCGCCGCAGAGCCCGAACCCCGCGCTGGCATGCGCTCCGGCCATATGCCCGGCGCGCGCAGCCTGCCTTCAGGCGTCTTCGCCAACCAGGGCCGCTTCAAATCGCTGCCGGAATTGAAGCAGACGATCGAAGATGGCGGCATCGACCTTACCAAGCCGGTCGTCACTTCCTGCGGTTCGGGCATTACGGCCGCGATCATCACACTGGCGCTGGAATCGCTCGGCCATACCGACAACAAGCTCTATGACGGCTCCTGGAGCGAATGGGGTAGCCGTGAGGACACGCCCGTCGTCACCGGCCCGCCTGAACCGGTCAAAGCCTGACCGCCATGGGAAAGACGCCCGCCTCGCTCAAGGCCCATATTACGCGGCTTGAAATGGTCGCTCCGCCGAAGGCAAGCCTGCCTGTGCCCGTCAACATCCAGACGGCAATCATGCGCGCGCCAGAAATTCCCCTGGCCTTCTATCGCTATCTTTACCGGCAGGTCGGTGCGCGCTGGCAGTGGGTCGAACGTCTCAGGATGAGCGACGAGGAACTGACCGCGGTGCTGCATGACAAGCGCAACAATATCAGCGTGCTGTACGTCAACGGTGCGCCGGCCGGCTTCTTCGAGTATCTCTGCGAGGACGAGGATACGATCGAGCTCTGCCATTTCGGGCTCTTCGAACATGCGCTCGGCCTCGGTATCGGCAAATGGTTCCTGCTCCAGGCGCTCTACGCCATCTGGACGCTGAACCCGAAGAAGGTCACCACGACCACCAATAATCTCGACCATCCGCGCGCATTGCAGCTCTACCAGATGTTCGGTTTCTCTCCGGTCTCTACCGGCACCGGGATCGTCAGACCGTTGAGCGACAAGGAATTGCTGGAAATAGCCAGAAAAAGCTGACTGCGTTTGCAGGTGCAAACTACCCTTTGCCGGTCCGAAGCAAGAATCGGGTGGCTTGGGCAACCGTCAGCGCAGACACTATGGCAAAGCTCACAAGGAGATTTGCCATGACCAGCATTCAGTTTTCCGCCATGCCGACAGCAGATGCCGAAGCGCTCTGGAGCGGCAGCCATGACGCCTATGACCGTTCACCGGAAATGCTGGTTTCCGACGGCGATGGTTATCCCTGCCGGCACTGCCTGAAAAATATCGGTGCCGGCGAGGAACTCTTCGTCTTCGCCTATCGGCCCTTTCCGGAACTGCAGCCCTATGCCGAGACCGGACCGATCTTCCTGCACAAGCAGCCCTGCAAGCGCTATTCCGCCGACGAGGTTCTGCCTCCGGTGCTGACCACGAGCCCGGATTTCATTGTCCGCGGCTATGGCGAGAACGACAGGATTGTTTACGGCACCGGCGCGGTGACGCCGATCGAGAAAATTCCCGGCTATGCGGCCGAATTGCTCGCGCGGCCCGGCATCGCCTATGTGCATGTACGCTCGGCCCGCAACAATTGCTATCAGTGCCGGATCGACAAAGTAAAAGCGCCGGCCCTTGCGGAATCCGGCGCCCTCGATTGACCTAAAGTCAGTTAGTTTACGCTACGTTCAGCGCGCTTTCCGGGGCAACGGCTTCGTAGCCCAGGGCCTCGGCAACCGGCTTGTTGGTGATACGACCCTTATGAACGTTCAACCCGTTGCGCAGATGCTTGTCCTCGGCAATGGCGCGCAGGCCACGATCGGCAAGCGCCAGGCCGTGGACGAGCGTCGCGTTGTTCAGCGCATGGGCTGACGTGACGGGAACGGCGCCCGGCATGTTGGCGACGCAATAATGCACGACGTCGTCGACGACATAGGTCGGGTCGGAATGCGTCGTGGCGTGCGAAGTTTCAAAGCAGCCACCCTGGTCGATAGCGACGTCGACGATGACGGAACCCTTCTTCATTCCCGAGAGCATTTCACGGGTGACGAGCTTCGGCGCGGCTGCACCGGGGATCAGCACGGCGCCGATGACGAGATCGGCGGAGAAGACTTCTTCTTCCAGCGCCTGGATGCTGGAATAGCGCGTATGGATACGGCCGTTGAAAATATCGTCGAGCTGGCGCAGGCGCGGCAGTGACTTGTCAAGAATGCTGACATCGGCGCCGAGACCGGCAGCCATCTTGGCCGCATGCAGGCCGACGACGCCGCCGCCGATGATGGCGACCTTCGCCGGCAGAACACCGGGCACGCCGCCGAGCAGGATGCCGAGGCCGCCATTGGCCTTCTGCAGCGCCGTGGCGCCTGCCTGGATCGACAGACGGCCGGCAACTTCGGACATTGGCGCCAGCAAAGGCAGGCCGCCACGCTCGTCTGTCACCGTCTCATAGGCAATGGCGGTAACGCCAGATGCCAACAGACCCTTGGTCTGTTCCGGATCGGGCGCGAGATGCAGGTAGGTGTAAAGAAGCTGACCGTCGCGGAGCTGCGCCCATTCCGAAGGCTGGGGCTCCTTGACCTTGACGACCATGTCGCACTTTTCGAAGATATTCTTGGCAGAGGCGGCGATCTTCGCGCCAGCGGCCGCATAGGCAGCATCGTCGGCACCGATGCCGGCACCTGCCTTGGTTTCGACCCAGACCTCGTGGCCGTGGGCGACATATTCTCTCACTGAAGCCGGCGTCAGACCGACGCGATATTCATGGTTCTTGATTTCCTTCGGGCAGCCGACACGCATTCGCGTTCCTCTCATTTTATGTCCGCGTTGCGCGGAACGTTCTCTCGCTCCTGAATCCAAGCACCACAGCCACGAAATGTCCTTGCAAAGAGGATTTGCGCGAAAGCAAAGTTTCGAAGATTATTGCGTCATCCATTCATTTTTCGAAGGTTCTTCGAATGTCTGACCTCGATAATATCGATCTTGCGATTTTGAGGGCGTTGCAGATCAATGCCCGCATCACCAATGCCGAGCTTGCAGACAAGGTGGGACTGTCGCCTTCGGCCTGTTCGCGGCGGCTCGACATTCTTGAAAAGAGCGGTGTCATCGGCGGCTACCACGCCCGACTTTCGCATAAAGCGCTCGACTACAAGATGATCGCCATTGTGCATATCTCGCTATCCGGCCAGTTCGCCAAGACGCTGTCGGAATTCGAGGCGGCGGTGAAGCGCTGTCCGAACGTGCTCGTCTGCTATCTGATGTCCGGTGAATACGACTATATCCTGCGGGTCGCTGCCCGCGATCTGGAAGACTACGAGCGCATCCATCGCGACTGGCTTTCAGCGCTGCCGCATGTGGTGAAGATCAATTCGAGCTTTGCGCTGCGCGAAATCATCGACAGGCCGAATGTCGGTCTCTGAGCCCTTGCAAAGCAACTGAAATCCTGCCCTAGCTAGCGCTGCGGGCATCTCCCGTTTCAACGGCAAGACATGAAATCCAAGACGCACGGTTATATCTTCCTGCTTCTCGCGCTCACGATCTTCTCAGCGCAGGACGCAATCTCGAAGCATC
Organism: Rhizobium sp. 05L429; assembly: GCF_056397645.1. Taxonomy (NCBI): domain Bacteria; kingdom Pseudomonadati; phylum Pseudomonadota; class Alphaproteobacteria; order Hyphomicrobiales; family Rhizobiaceae; genus Rhizobium; species Rhizobium sp. 05L429. The sequence goes on from NZ_JBFTNV010000019.1 coordinate 32,580, forward strand.
TTGGTTCGATCTATTCGCCCATCTTCGTGACAATGGTCCGCTATTGGGCTTTCGGCCTGTTCACCGTGGTTCTGGCGGCAAGGATGCGCGGCGGTATCGGCGCCACCGCCCGGACGAAGCATCCCTTTCTTCAGTTCTCACGCGGGGTTCTGCTGGCCACGCAGGTGGTGCTGGCAATCACCTGCTTTGCGCTGATCGGCCTTGCGCATTCGCAGGCGATCTTTGCCGCCACTCCCATCATTGTCGCACTGCTTGCCATACCACTCCTTGGCGAGCGGGTCGGCTGGCGCCGCTGGACTGCGATCGGTATCGGGCTTCTCGGAGTGCTGTTGATCCTTAAGCCGGAAGGCGGATTCTTCGACGTGAATCTGCTTGTTGCGGTCATTTCCTGCTTCAACTTCGCGCTCTATGTGATCGCCACGCGTTACGTGAGCCGGCAGGATTCGGCGATGACGAGCTTTTTCTATACGGGTGTCGTCGGAGCCGCCGTCATGACGCTTGCCGGGCCCTTCTATTGGACGCCGGTATACGGATGGGATTGGATATGGATGCTCGCCGTCTGCCTGACCGGCACGTCGAGCCATTACTTCCTGATCCGCGCCTATGACGCGCTCGATGCGGCAGCAGTTCAGCCGCTCACCTATATCCAACTCGTCTATGCCTCCATCCTCGGAGTGCTCATCTATGGGGAAACACTGACGCTGAACATGATCGTCGGTTCGCTCATCGTGGTCGCAGCGGGTATCTTCACCGTCTGGCGCGAACATGTGGTGGCGCGGCGGGCGGGCGTGCCGAATTGAGACTTTCGCAACAATTTTAGGTAAGCCCCTAAAGGCATTTCAATCTTCGAAGCGTATGTTTTGCCCGAATTCTTCACGGGGACAAGCATGACACGCAATCTCAAGATCTCGGCCCGCAAGACCGACCGCAAGAACTGCCGCGTCTTCGGCAAGATCCGTTATCTGAACAGCCAAGTGGATGCCCGCATCCTCGATCTTTCCACCACGGGTGCAGCACTCGAGGTCAAGGCGCCGCTTTATGCAGCCTCGGGCAGCAAGGTGCGCATCGAAGCTGACGATCTCGGCATGCTGGAAGGCGTCGTGCGCTGGAAACACAATGGCCGCGTCGGCATCCAGTTCGACGTGAATTCCAATGCCCGCGCGCTCGTTGCCTCCTATTTCCGCTTCTTCCACCGCGAAGTGCCACGCGTTCGGTAACGCTTTCCGAGACGATGCCGCTTCCTTGGCATCGTCTTTGCCGTTCTGTCATTTTCACGATGTACTCCTTGGCCAATCATCCTAAGTTCATCGAACCGGGTGGTGCATGATGTCAAAAGGAGTGTTTCCATGTCTTCCATTTTCGATGTGCCTTCGATGAGCCGCCGTTCGCTGCTCGGCGGTCTTGCCGCCACTTCTGCCCTGGTGCTGCTGCACCCATTCAGCGCCCGTGCCGCCTCCAACCAGGCACATCTGCGGCTCATGGAAACGACCGACATTCACGTCAATGTCTTCCCCTACGATTATTACGCCGACAAGCCGAACGACACGATGGGCCTGTCGCGCACGGCAGCGATCGTCGACAATATCCGTGCAGAAGCCGCCAACTCGCTACTGATCGACAATGGCGACGTGCTGCAGGGCAATCCGATGGGCGACTACATGGCCTATCAGCATGGCATGAAGGACGGCGACGTCCATCCGGTGATCAAGGCGATGAACACGCTCGGCTATACGGTCGGTACGCTCGGGAATCACGAGTTCAACTACGGCCTCGACTTCATGTTCAAGGTACTGTCAGGCGCGAACTTCCCCTTCGTCTGCGCCAACCTGACCAAGGGCCAGCTCGCCTCGGACCCGAAGCAGGACGAACTCTTCTTTAAGCCCTACATCATCGTCGAAAAGCAGATCAAGGATGGCGCCGGCAATGAAAGCCCTGTTAAAATCGGCTTCATCGGCTTCGTACCGCCGCAGATCATGCTGTGGGACATCAAAAACCTGGAAGGCAAGGCCCAGACGCGCGATATCGTCCAGGCCGCGAGGGCCTGGGTCCCAGCCATGAAGGAAGCCGGCGCCGATATCGTCATCGCGCTTTCCCATTCCGGCATTGACGGTTCCGCCCCCTCCGAAAAGATGGAAAATGCCTCGCTGCATCTTGCTGCCGTCGAGGGCATCGATGCGATCTTCACCGGTCACCAGCATCTTGTCTTCCCCGGTCCGAAGACCTGGGATGGCATTGGTAACGCCGATCCGGTCAAGGGCACGCTGCATGGCAAGCCCGCCGTCATGGCCGGCTTCTGGGGCTCGCATCTCGGCCTGATCGACCTTCTGCTGGAGAAGGACGGCAACAGTTGGAAGATCGTCGCCTTCACCTCCGAAGCACGGCCGATCTACCATCGCGACGACAAGAAGAAGGTCGTTGCCGATGTCGCCGACAAGAAGGAAGTCGTGGAGGCCGCCAAGACTGAGCATGAGGCAACGCTTGCCTATGTCCGCACACCTGTCGGCAAGACCTCCGCGCCGCTCTATTCCTACTTCGCGCTGGTCGCCGACGACCCGTCCGTGCAGATCGTTTCACAGGCACAGACCTGGTACATCAAGCAGATGCTGGCCGATACGCAGTTCAAGGATCTGCCGGTTCTTTCGGCCGCAGCGCCCTTCAAGGCCGGCGGTCGCGGCGGTGCCGACTACTATACGGACGTCCCGGCTGGCGATATCGCCATCAAGAATGTCGCCGATCTCTACCTCTATCCGAATACGGTTCAGGCCGTCGCCATCACCGGTGCGCAGGTGAAGAACTGGCTGGAAATGTCAGCCGGCATGTTCAACCACATCGAGCCCGGCTCAAAGGACGCGCTTCTGCTCAACAACGACTTCCCGTCCTACAATTTCGACGTCATCGACGGTGTGACCTATCAGATCGACCTGTCGCAGCCGCCGAAATATGATTCGTCGGGCAAGGCCGTCAATCCGGACTCCAACCGAATCCAGAACCTCGCCTTCGAGGGCAAGCCGATCGATCCGGCGCAGAAGTTCGTCGTCGTTTCCAACAACTACCGTGCAGGCGGCGGCGGCAGCTTCCCGGAAATCGCCTCCGATAAGGTGATCTTCCAGGCCCCGGATACCAACCGTGACGTCATCGTCCGCTTTGTCCATGATCAGGGTACGATCAACCCTTCCGCCGACGGCAACTGGACGTTCAAGCCCCTGCCCGGCACGACCGTCGTGTTCGAAAGCGGCCCGAAGGCCAAGCAGTACCTCGCCGACGTCAAGAGCGTGAAGATCGAAGATGCAGGCGAAGGCGCCGAGGGCTTCGCGAAGTTCAGGCTGGTCCTTTAGGCGAAGATATCGAGGAAGGCGCGGCGCCCGCGCCTTCCTTCATTCGGCCGCGAGCGGCATACTAGGTTCACGTAATTCTGCAATCTGAGCGTGTAAATCGGCTTGGCTCGGGCAGGCGGAAAGCCTCGTACGGAACGCGTCGATCATCCAGGTGGCGGCGGGTCCGGGCGGGTTGGCGGGCCGGCGCATCGAATAGATCGGATATTCCCCCTGTTCGTAGGCATCCAGATCGAGATGGACGAGCGCACCGCTCAGGAGATCGTCATGGATCAGGGACGCCGGAAGACCACCCCAGCCAAGGCCGGCCTTGATGAGCTGGTGCTTCGTCGCAATATCGCTGACGCGCCATGTCTTGTAGGATAGAACGTTGAAATCGCGCCCCTTCGTCAGGCCCGACGCATCGGTGACGACGAGCTGCACTTCCTCGCGCACGTCACCGAGCGTGAGCGGCCGGTCGGCTCGGGCAAGCGGGTGGCTCTGCGCGGCAACGGGCATCATGAAGGAATGACCGATCCGCTCCGTGACGATCGAATCGTCCTGCTTCAGGACTGCGCCACCGATCCCGATCGTCGCCTTGCCGCTCAGGACGAGATCCATGACCATTCCGAGTTCACCGACGTTGAGGCTCAACGAAACGGACGGAAACACCTCGCGGAATTCACGCAGCACGTCCACCATGGCACGTGAAGGCACCATGACGCTGATGGCTACGGAAACCTCCGCTTCGAGCCCTTCTCTCAGGCTCTTGACGCGCGCCCGCATGACCTGCAGGTCGCCCAGGATGCGCCGCGCATCCTCCAGCATCGCCCTGCCCGCTTCCGTCAGCTTCGGCTGGCGCGCACCGGAACGCTCGAAAAGCGGCACCTCGAGCTGTGCCTCCAGATTGGCGATCGTATAGCTGACGACCGATTGCGCACGGTTCAGTGCGCGCGAAGCGGCCGAGAAGCTGCCGGTTTCGGCAACGGTCAAAAACACCTGCAATTGGTCCAAGGTCGGGTTCGGAAGCATCTTCCATCCATTCCATCGATAATTTTGATCTACATTATCCCAGTTTTTTCGATAATCGGCCAGCCCTATTTCTTCTCTCGACGCAGCGGACTGCCGCTCCCAACGGGCCGCTGAAACCCAATTCGAGAGGAAATTCAACTATGTCTTCCATTCTTCTTCTGACGTCCAGCCCGCGTTCGGAGTCTCTTTCCACTTCAATCGCCGTGGAGCTCGCCGATAAACTCAAGGCTCAGAACCCCGGTAGCGTCGTCGTGCGCCGCGACCTTGCTGCAAACCCGCTGCCGCACATCGACGATCTCTTCACCGGCGCCATCCGCAAGCCGCCGGAAGCCCGTACCGCCCAGGAAACTGTTGCCGTCAAGACTTCCGACGAACTCGTCAACGAACTGCTCGCAGCCGACAGCATCGTCATCGGCACCGGCCTGATCAACTTCAACATCTATTCTTCGTTGAAGACCTGGATCGATAATGTGGCCCGCGCCGGCCTCACCTTCAAGTACACTGAAAGTGGCCCGGTTGGCCTCGCCACCGGCAAGAAGGTCTATGTCGTCCTCGCTTCCGGCGGCGTGTATTCCCAGGGTCCGGCTGCCGGCATGAACCATGCCGTCCCGTATCTGAAGTCGGTTCTCGGCTTCCTCGGCATTACCGACATTGAAACCATCTATGTCGAAGGCCTGGCCTTCGGCCCGGAAGCTGCGGAAAAGGCCATCGGCGCCGCCAAGTCGCGCGTCGAGGAACTCGCTCTCGCTGCCTAAAGCGTGTCGCGATCTTTCAGATCGCTTGCCACGCTTCAGATCTTTGTTCGATGCATGTCGTTATCGCAAAACCGCTGCACACTTTTGCGCTACATGCTTTAACCGACAAATTCAAAAGTTCCACTCGAGGGGGCCGGTGCAAGCCGGCCCTTTCATTTTGCCGAGAAACCATCGACGAAGGACCGGACCGTCTCCAGGATTTCTTCAGGGAGTTTTTCGTCGTCGGCAATGCGTGCAAGGCCGATCGCCCCGGTCATCAGGCACGAAACGATGATTGCCTTGCGGCGCGCTTCCGCCTCGTCGGCCGCGTTCATACGGCCTGTCATATTTCCGAGATTTGTCTTCAGCTGTTCCGTCGCAAGCGAGCGGCATTTCTCACCGCTGCGGGCAAGATCAGCGGTAAGCGCGGCAAAGGGGCAACCGCCGCTTACGTCATCGCGATGGATCTCGCTCAGGTAATTGGCGGAATATTCCGCCATCGGAATATCTGCCGGTGCCCTGCCCTCTGAACGCACCTTCGCTTCCCAGGAGCCGAAAGCCAGTTTCATGGCTTCGGCCACCATCTCGTCACGCGACGCAAAATGCTTGTAGAAACCGCCGACCGTCAGGCCCGCCTCCTTCATCAGGTCGGCCACGCCGAGCCCTTCCAGTCCTCTCTCTCGCAGGCGCTTCGAAGCGATCTCGACGATCCTGTCGTGCGTCTTCTGCTTTTCCAGTTGCGAATGACCCATCGAAAATCTCCCGATATGCGGACTTGACTCAATTGGATTACAATCATAATCCTTCTAGATGTCGATCATAATCTAGATCGAGCCGTTTTCCAATAGGAGCCATTCCATGCGTCTCAAGAACAAGATCGCGCTCATTACCGGCGGTAACAGCGGCATCGGACTTGCCACCGCCAAGGTGTTTCTCGCCGAAGGTGCCAAGGTAATCATTACCGGCCGCAATCCGGAAACACTCGCTGCAGCCGAAAAGGCGCTTGGTGGGCAGGTGCTGGCGCTGAAGATCGATCTCACCGACGTTGCGGCAGCGGAAAAGATCTTCGCCGAGGCCGCTTCAAAGGTCGGCAAGTTCGATATCGTCTTTGCCAATGCCGGCATCGGCGGCGCGACGCCTCTCGGTCAGACCTCGCTGGAACAGTTCGAGAAGATCATCAGCACCAACCTGACCTCGGTCTTCTTCACGGTCCAGTCCGCGTTGCCGCATCTGAACGATGGCGCTTCGGTTATTCTCAACGGCTCCGTCCACGCCGTTCTCGGTGCGCCGGGCTGGTCGGCCTATGCCGCCACGAAGGGCGCCGTGCGCTCCATGACCCGCAACCTCGCCTCCGAGCTTGCGCCGCGCGGTATCCGCGTCAATCAGGTAACGCCGGGCGGCACACGCACGCCGATCTGGTCGCCCTATGCGCAGTCGGAAGATGCGATGACGGCACTGGAAGAAAAGCTCGGGAACATGAGCGCGCTCGGCCGCATGAGCGAAGCAGACGAGATCGCAAAGGCCGCGCTCTATCTCGCCTCCGACGATTCCAGCAATGTCACGGGGATCGAAATTACCGTCGACGGCGGTATGACGAGCGCTCCCTCCGGCGCCAAGATTTTCCGCGCCGCCTGAGCGAACGGAAGCTAGCCGACTTTGACGACACCGGAGCGGCCGACAACACAGTTGCGGCCGCTCTTCTTTGCCTCGTAGAGGCGGCTGTCTGCCGCAGACAGCACGGTGGTGAAGCTGATGCCATCCTCGTCGGCGGTTGCAACCCCTATGCTCACCGATACCGATGCATCATCGGGCGTCTTTACACTGGTCACGATCGTCCAGCGCAGGCGCTCGGCGAGCAGCAAGCCTTCGTCATGACCCGTGCCGGGGCAAACGGCGACAAACTCTTCGCCGCCAAAACGGAAGATACGATCGCTCGAGCGCAGCGTCATTCCGAGCCTCGCGGCAATGGCCTTTAGAACCTCGTCGCCCTGAAGATGGCCGAAGCCATCATTGACGTCCTTGAAATGGTCGGCATCGATAATGAGAACGGTGGCATACTGGCCCTGCCGAAGCGCCTCACGCACCATCAGCGGTGCCTCCAGCTCCATGCGGCTGCGGTCATAGACGCCGGTCAGCATGTCGCGGCCGGTTCGCTCCAGTAGGTCGTTATAACGCTCACGGAATGTCAGATCGCCAAAGAGGTCGCTGATCGAGCGGGCGGAAGCGGCAACGCCGTCCCGGCGGATATGGTATTCATAGATGGCAAACATCAGAGAATAGAGGCAGACGGCCAGCATCTTGGCTTTCCATCCCGCCCAGAAGGCCGTCATCGGAACGCCCATGAAATAGTGCAGCCCGCTGAAGAATAGGATCTGGTCAAAGGTCAAAAGCACCAGGCCAGAGGTCATGAAACGCAGCACCACGCGCCGGCGCATGAAGTCGCCAAGCTTCTCGTAAAGCAGGATGATGCCGAGCGAGTCGAGGTAGAGGATTGCCGTTCCCCACACCATCAGCCAGCCCATTTCCTTCAGGAAATTGACGTCTGCCGGATGGCCGGGCGACAGTTCCAGCGGCTGATGAAGCTGCAGCACCCAGGCAATGGCGACGGTCAGGAGATTACCGAGAAACAGACCATAGATCGGCTGGCGGACGGTTGCCGCATCCTCCTGCAGGTAGAGCATGAGGATCATCATCAGCTTACCGGAAAAGAAGATCGAAGACCCCGGCGAGACGTTCCCGAACGGCAGGGAAACATAGAAGACCGCGGCGAGATAGGTCTCCATGAAATGCATGACGCCGAGCGCAGTCAGGAAGACGCCCAATCCGAGGCGTTGGCGAAAATGCAGGAGACTGACCATCAGCACGAAATAGCCGACAGCTTCGACGATGAAGAGCGCGGCGTTGAAGAGCTCCATTACGGCCCTCCGCCGACAGGACCGCGCGAGACAGCAGCAGCCGCTGCGGCAGATCTTCTGGTCAATCGTCCGGAAAGTTCAAACACAAGCGGCGCCCTGCAAAACCTGCAGGCGCCACCTTCACCAAAATCCTTTAAGATTAGGTGAGCAAACCAGCAGTTTCCGTCACGGAAATGCTGTCATAGTTTTGAAAAACAACGGGAAATTTGGTCTTAAACAAGACTTGCCGGCTAACGGCGCTCAGACCTGCCGAAGCTTCTCGCCATCGCCGAAGAGAGAAGGGCCGTGCTGATCAATGATCTGGTGCGCCTTGCGCACCGTGCATTCGATCGCATCATCGGACGAGGAAAAGAGATCGGCGCGAATGAACTTGCGCACAAGAACGTCCTCACCAACCTTCTTTTCGATGCGGCCGGCCAGACGATACTGGCCGCCTTCCTTCTGCGGCTCGGCATAGATGGTGCAATCGCCATAGAGCTGCGGCTCGCCGGAAGGACCCGCAGATGCCTCGTTGGAGGATTTACCGCCGCCGGAGAAGACCGAAAGAATGTTTGAAAGGAACGAAGCCATAATTCGCCTTTAGCACGCAGTGCAGTGGACGCAAAGTCAAATGATCAGGTTTGCGAGGATCTCGTTTTCGGTAATGTCCTCGAACCCCATGCCTGACCTTTCGAAATTGGCGACGAGCGTCGCGAAGTTTTCCGGAGCCGTCGTTTCGATGCCGATCAGGATCGAACCGAAATTGCGCGCCGATTTCTTGAGATATTCGAAGCGGGCGATATCGTCATGCGGTCCGAGAAGATTGAGGAAGTCGCGCAGCGCGCCGGGGCGTTGGGCAAGGCGCAGGATGAAGTATTTCTTCAAGCCGGCGTAGCGCATGGCGCGTTCCTTGACATCGGGCAGCCGCTCGAAATCGAAATTGCCACCCGAGACGACGGCAACGATCGTCTTGCCCTTGATGGCCTGGCGATCCATGGCGGCGATCGCCGTCAGCGACAGGGCGCCGGCCGGCTCCAGCACCACGCCTTCGACGTTCAGCATCTCCTGAATGGTGACGCAGATGGCGTTTTCCGGCATCAGCTTGACCTGATCAGGCGAAAACGTCTTCAATGCTGCGAAGTTCAGGTCGCCGATACGAGCGACCGCCGCACCATCGACGAAATTGTCGACTTTGGGGAGCGTCACCAGTTGCCCCGCCTCGAGGCTGCGGCGAAGGCTCGGCGCGCCGGCAGGTTCGGCAAAGACGAAGTCGGATTGCGGCACGATGCCATCGAGAAAGCCGGTGATACCAGCGGCAAGGCCGCCGCCGCCGACCGGCAGGACGACCATGTCAGGCACCGTGCCTTCAGGAAGCTGCTGCATGATTTCTGCGGCGACAGTCGCCTGCCCCTCGATGATATCGACGTGGTCGAATGGCGGCACCATGACGCCGCCGATCGCCTCCACATGGTCGCGGGCAGCCTGATAGCACTGATCGAAGAAATCGCCGATGAGTTCAATGGTGATGAAGCCGGCGCCAAACATGCGAGTCTTGTCGATCTTCTGCTGCGGCGTGGTAACCGGCATGAAGACGACACCCGGCACGCCGAAATGGCGGCACACGAACGCAAAACCCTGCGCGTGATTGCCGGCGGACGCGCAGACGAAGGTCTTGCCGCCCGCGCCCTCGGCGATCGCCTTGCGGAAGAAATTGAACGCGCCGCGGATCTTGTAGGATCGCACCGGCGAAAGATCCTCGCGCTTCAGCCAGATATCGGCGCCATAGCGAGCGGAAAGGTGATCATTAAGCTGCAGCGGCGTGGCGGGGAAAAGGCTGCGCATCGCCTCTTCGGCGCCTTCGACATCGTGTCTTGTCACGTGCGTTCGTCCATTTTTCAGAAATCCAACGCCGCTATGACACAGCCAGCCAGCGGAAAGAAGCCCGTTTGCGCCATTTGCGGTTCGCTCGATGAAAGGCTTCCTTAAGTGCGTCTTCAGATCACGCCCACTATCCACGTCACGTGGACGGCTTTTAACTTGATGGCGCATAGCGATTGCTAATATGACGACATCATGACATCCAAGATCGCAAAGCCACTGGCCTGGCTTCTTCTCGCCTTCATCGTGTTCGTGACAGTTTCGCCGATCGAATTGCGACCACACACGATCGAGACACCGGATATTGACCGTGCCGCGGCTTACCTGGCGGCAGGACTGGCTTTCGCTCTTGCTTATCCGAGACGATGGAAGACAGTCGCCGTGCTGCTGATCTTCGGTGCCATCGCGATCGAATATCTGCAGTACCTGTCGCCGACGCGGCATGCGCGCCTTCACGATGCAGGCGTCAAGGCAATGGGCGCGGCACTCGGCCTGATCACTGGCTGGGTCTTCAACAAATGGCGTCAAGCGAAAACCGGGGCGGATGCCGCCGCGTAATTTGCCAGACGCTGACAAGGGACTTGGACGTTAAAGCCCGCGTATCTGCAAGGCCCAGAAGAACAGTGGCACTGCTGCCACCACCGTTGCCATTAGTAGAACGGCACTCATTTTGAAAAGTCTGACGCGCCGCGTTCTTGCTCCATCCCAATCGTAAACCATCGTCTTACTCCCACTAAGACAATACCTACTCAACCGCACAGTGCCTACATTTCTTGCACCGTTGAGACCACAGACAAGCGCTGCCTATGGTTCATTCATCTTATACAAGCACATTCGAACGCGTTTATGAAGATGGTGCGAGCGACGGGGATCGAACCCGTATAGCCTAAGGCCGAGAGATTTTAAGTCTCTTGCGTCTACCAGTTTCGCCACGCTCGCGCGCAATCCAGATCAACGACTTAGGCGGATTCGTCAAGAAGGGTTTTGCAAAACATTCTCTCGCGTTTTGCAAATTCTGTTCGCTAGCCGTTCTGTCGACCGAGTTTTCACATTTTAAATCTTGAACACCGATGCATCGTCGGCTGCATCCCGCAGCCCCTTATATGACGCGTGCCGCAGCTTCCCGTCTCCAGTCCATGCCCTGTATTCTATCTCGGCAATGAGCTCTGGCTTCAACCATGTGATGTCCTTCCTACGCCCGCTATAGGCAACCGGCGCCCTTGCTGCCTCCAGCTTGTCCATCAGCGCCCGCAGCTTCCACGCCTCGCTGTCCTTTATGCCGGTACCGACCGAACCGACATAAACGAGCTTGCCATCCTTCTTCGCTCCGAGCAGAAGCGAGCCGATATGACCGCGCGCTACCGGGGACTGCTCCCATCCGACGATCGCGAAGCTGTCGCTCTGGATACATTTGATCTTCAGCCAGTCACCAAGCCGGCCGGATCGATAGGCGCTATTGCGGTCCTTCGCGATGATCCCCTCAAGCCCGTGCTCGCATGCGGCCTTCAGGAGTTGCTCACCGTCGGACTCGACCTCCTCCGATAGTCGGATGGCGCTTTCCCTACCTGGTGCGATCAACCCTTCGAGCAGATGCCGGCGCGTGGAAAGCTCGGTGTTCGTCAGATCGTGGCCGTCAAAATACAGAAGATCGAAGGCCATCAGCACCGATGCGCCGGAGTTCAGCTTCCCGCCACGGCCGCCTAGCGACTGCTGCAGTTGGCTGAAATCCGAGCGCCCTTGCGGATCCAGGACAACAGCCTCGCCGTCAATGATCGCCGTTGCCGCGCCTAGCTGCGCCGCCTCAGCAGCGATCGCTGGGAAGCGGTGCGTCCAGTCGTGGCCGCCACGCGTCAGGATGCGGACGCCCTTCGGCTCGATATGCACCGCGATCCGGTAGCCGTCCCACTTCACCTCAAAGGCCCATTGCGGCCCTTTTGGAGGTTTCGGCTTCAGCAGGGCAAGGCACGGATCGATTCGCACCGGCATCGGATCGAGGGGGAGATTTGGCTGCGAAGGATCTCGCGGCTTGCGCGCTCGGGAGCGGAGCGGCTTGTCGACCTGGAGGAGCGGCTTTGATTTAGGAGGCTTGGTCATGGGACCACTCCATCAGCAAATGCTTAAAATGCCGTCTATTGACAGGACGGGCAACGACTCCAGATCATGCCCCATGAGCAAGATCCCACCGCCGACCGTTCCCGAAAAAGATCCCGATCGCTTTATTCGGTGCCAGGACGCACTTCACGTCGAGTTTCAGGATCTCGTGGACCGTGCCGTGAGCGCCGGGTGGCGACCGGAAGAGGTTCTGATTTCACTCATTGAGCTCGCTGACAACGAGGCGCTGATGATGGAAGCCAACGCTGAGGTCGAGGCGGCTTTGAAAGTGCTGAAGCGGAAGGGTTTCTTATAGCAGGCTCGGCTGCGTCTCTTCACCGGCCTTGGATATGATGCTCGATCCGTATGCCTCCCTCGACGTCACCATGATCGCATCGTCGGGAAGCGGGCGGGCGAGAGCCCTCGCCTCCTCCCATGGCGCGTTCATCCACACGTCCACCTCCTGCTGCGTCAACAGGAGCACGGGCATCGCCTTCTGATGGATCGGCTCGACGACCGCGTTGGGCTTGGTCGTCAGGAACGCATAGAGATCGTCGGTCGTCAGACCATCCTTGACCTTTCGCACGCTCTGCCACTGTGGGACATGGACGCCGGCAAAGAACATCAGCGGCTTGCTTTCGTCGCGCGCGAACCAGGCGTTGGGTGTGGCCCCGCCTTCCTGCTTGTTCAAAGGATCCGGTTCAGCGAAGCTCGTTACTGGCACGATGCATCTGTTCTCGACACCGAACCATTGTATCCAATGCTTAAGGGTGAGGGTCCGAATGTTCGTTGTGCCCTTGTCCGGCTCCATCTTGATGAGATGGTCCATGTCGACCGGCTTACCTTTCTTGCGCAATCCCTCCGCCCGCTTCTCGGCAGCTTCCGCGATCACGCGAGGTGGCGACGGTACTCCCCACCGCGCATGGGCGAGTTGTTTTCGGCCGTCAGGTGTATTGCGGACGATCGGCCCCATCTGGCCGGGGTTCATCTGATAGGCCGGCATGGGGTTGATCAGGCTTTCGACGTCCAGTGCCCACTTTCGAACCCAGTCTTTGTCTTCCATGCGGTAAAGATTACACACGGTCAAACCCTCAGCTCCCAGAGACCTGAGCATCTCTGGCGACGACAGATTTTGTCAAGTCGATCTCAAAATTTCACGCTGCGCTTGACTCCTACAAAAACGAGAACATAATAAGAACACCTTGCAAGGTGAGCGGGCCGCGCGGTCCTCCTTGTTTCGATACCATAGAGCGCTGCGCGGCCCCGCTATCATTCGTAACCCTGTCACCTAGCGACCCCCATGAAACGCTTCGATGAAATTCGCCTGCCAACCAAGCAGGTTGTACGCTGGCGTTTTCTCGATCGAGAAAACCGTTGGCAGATTGCAGCTTACCGCACACCTGCCGCCGCCGAACTGCTGATGTCTGTCGCCGGTGAACCTATCCAGCGCTGGTCATCAGGCGGGCCGAGCACAGAAGAATTCAGCGAAGTCTTGGGGATGGTCGTCTTGAGCGCGTCACTCAGAATCCAGAGCGACCGGATCAATGGACGCCGAAACCTGCAGTGATGACGAATACAAACCGCGCTACCAATGGCGCGAGACTTGGCCCGGTGAGAGCGAGCAGGACTTCTCGGGGTATGATGCTGAGGAACTATTCGGCCGCATCCAGGTCGACACCACGACCTCTGGCAAAGAGCACCTTTGGCGCTGGAACGGCGGCTTTGCATCATGGGTGCGTCAACGCATCATGCCACAGCAGGGGTGGGCGGCGACGGCGCGGGAGGCGTCAAGGATGGTCGAAGAGCACTACGCCAACCTGAAAGAGATGCACGGGAGATGATGCAGCATGAGCTACGAAGGACATTCAACGGCGCCAGGTGCGAACGTGATCGTTGAGCACTACTGCGACCACGAGGAAGCAGACGGCAAGCGGTGCCCTGAATGGGGCTGCTACGGTTACGAGGAGAGCAAGACAATCACGCTCTGGTTTTGCAAGAAGCACCAGCCGTTGAACTATCGAGGGTTGCGGCCGCATGGGGATCGGCGCCCTCATTAAATCCAGTGCCGGATGGCAAATGATCGGGGGAACTTTCTGTCACGATCTGTGTTTGACGCGCGGATCGCGCGGCGAACCTTACTCTGTGATGACCCGTCTAAGCCCTGGGTTCGTTTGCGCGGTCCACCTAGGAGTGGCTGAACAAATCGTGTGGGCTGGAAACCTACAAGTATACATCTGCTACAGGATAGCTTATTTAATATTTGCTGTCGCTTATTTAGCTCTGAATTATGCATTATAGCAACAACGGTAAATGTCGTGGCAAAATTATAATCTGGTCCGCTTGAAAAGCGGGAGACCTGTATCTAGCTCTACTGTGTTAGGCCAATGAACTAGCGGAATATCATGCCGATTATTGACTCAGATCGAATATTGTTCGAACGGGTATGGGCTGCAGGCGTCAAAGTGGTGAGAGAAAATCGCATTTCTGCGCTGATCGACGTCACGCTCGATACCCCTACGCTGGAACAGTACCAGGACAGCCACGGGCAGCGAATGACCGACATGATCAAGGTCGTTCAGCTTGGGATAGCGCAACTTCGCGGGAGCACGGACCTCGCCCAATCCGATGACGCGCAGATGCCTACTTCACCCTCGCGTCGTTTCGCCAACAGTCGGAACTGATGCTAAGTGGATATACGTCCTATTGCTGACTTGCCCGAGGATCATTGGTTTCGTCACATTCCTTGCCGGCCCCAAGTTTCCTGTCCCCGGCGCGCACCCCAGGCCGTTGGCCAGAAGATGCGGGGCCGGCACCATCGCTTGGTCTAACGGTGGCTTCTGAGCTAGCCTCCACTCTGGGCCGCAGAAAGCCGTTGGCGCTCCATCCGGTCGATCCGCTCTCTCAGGTCGAGCAAGATATCCCTTGCGCCATAGACTGAACCTTGCGCCGTCTTGACCTCGTCTATCTGGCGCTGCTGGTCAATGAAGCGCTGGTCGTAGCTGCCGAACACGCGGTCGAGCTCTTCCCGCGGCACCTGGGCGTCTCTCAGTTCTTTAACGTTCGCATCTGTACGGGCACGGTCCTCTGCTCCTCGAGCGGTCCGCCACTCCATCTCCTTCTGTGTCACCATCTTGTCGACGACGGCTGAAATTGATGCCGATGTGTCAGACGCCTGAGACTTGGCATCCTCCCGGATAGTGGCAATGCTATCCTTTATCGGTTGCAGGGCCATGAAACCGAGGCCGGTCAGGATCGCAACACCCACGCTGAGGGCCGCCCATATGGCCGGCCACTGCGTCCGGGAATTGGAGCGCAGTTCATTGGAGAGAGCATTCAGGTTCGCATTGACGCCCTGAAAGCCAGTGTTCATGTTCGATCTGAGATCGACGATATCCTTGCCCTGGTTCTCCACCCGCTCGGATAATCGAGCATATTGGGCCATGGGGTCGAAGCTGCCACCGTTGCTAGACATATCGGAATTCCCTGCCATTTAAGCGCGCCCTGCCCTTTCGAATGCCATGCTAGTGGGCGCCGCCACGCCCTGATTTCTTTTGAAGCCTCTGATGCGCCAAGTCGCCCGGAAGGGTTATTGACGGAACGAATCACGGCTGCATCTGTTGAGTCGCGAATCAGTATTGCGTGAGGTTTAGCGATGAGCGCCGCGACCGGAGTTCCAATCAAACCAATGACCGTTCAGGTGGGGGATGAAGGCCCCCGCCGGCTGAGCGCCACTGTCGAGGATCTCATGGGGATGCTCATGAGCGACAGGTGGCCGGATAGGTCATCGCCGAAATTCAGCCGCGCAATGAGCGCCTGCATGGACGCCACGGTCGGTGGCAGCGGCGATAGAGCCCGCACTGCCTTCGTCGATGCCGCCCATGATGCTGGGATCTCTGTTTCGCCCGATGATGACAGGAAGGCTAATCCCCGCCGCACCGATAAAGTGCGTAGCGACCGCGGTGCTGTGCGATCGAAACAGCCGCCTGCCGATCATTTGCGATAAGGTAGCTGTTCGTCGCCGGTTTTGGGTTGATCGCGACCAGGACGTCGCATGGCTCAGTTACCTTCGCCGTCTGGCAGCTCGCACCCGCCGAGCATAGCGCAAAGGCCGGGATCATCAGCAGCAAGTGCTTTCGCATCGATCTTCTTCCCATCTTTGAGGATTTGAACACGGCTGGCTTGAAGGTCGGCATAGACGTCTGATCGGCCGCCGGAGTATCCGAAGCCGTAGCCGACCAGAAAGGCGATGCCCGAGGCCGCCAGAGCGCCGAGCGCTAGCTTGAGCAGCGTCCCGATGGTCACCGGCGCTCTCCGGACTGGAAGGCTTCGACGCCTTTCTTCTCACCGTGGCGAGCGACCAGATAGACGCCGCCGGCAACAGCAACCACCGCTCCCATCCAGACATAACCCGGAACGTCAGACGCATAGTCCTTGACGTTGTCGACATA
Organism: Rhizobium sp. 05L429; assembly: GCF_056397645.1. Classification (NCBI taxonomy): domain Bacteria; kingdom Pseudomonadati; phylum Pseudomonadota; class Alphaproteobacteria; order Hyphomicrobiales; family Rhizobiaceae; genus Rhizobium; species Rhizobium sp. 05L429. The sequence goes on from NZ_JBFTNV010000019.1 coordinate 48,968, forward strand.
GCCTCGAGCAATCCCGAGATTGGCGACGATGCCATCGAAGAATGCGCCGGCGCTGGAGATGCCCGCCGTGACGAGCGCCCCGATCTTCATCATCCAGTTCGACCTTACTTCCGGCACGGCCTGGCGCACGGTCTGGGCCGACGCGTCGTTGCGGGCGAGCTTGCGCGCTGGTGCCGTATCGAGAGCATCAAGAAGCTGCTGGTCGATGAAGTCGCCGGGCGGGAGATCGTTCTCCTGCCGAAAGACAGTAATCGCGCCGCGCGTCATCTTGCCCATCTCACCGTCGAAGGAACCGTCGGCACGGCGGCTGCCGACTTCGGTATAGCCCTTCTCGAAAAGCTTGCGCTGAACGATCTCGGCCGTTGTCGTGTCGGTCCTGCCGGTAGGAACGGCCAGAGCAGCCACGGGAGCAGATGGCGCACCTTCGGAAAGGAACTGCGCCTGCTCCTGCTTCCGGCGCGCGGAGAGACCGGCGATAGCCACCTTCTTGCCGTTCACCGTTCCCTTGTTCCAAACGAGGAACTGGCTGGCCGCGCCCTGATAGTCGCGGGCGTTCAGCTTTCGGAGCAGCGTGGATTTCGAGAAGGCCATGCCCCCGATGTTGAAGACCAGAGACACAAGAGCGTCGAACTGGCTTTGAGTGAGCGGAACCTTCACGACGTTGTTGATGCTGTCCTCGACTGCCGCCAGGTCGCGGGTGAGGATCTGATCGGACTGAGCCGCGGTGATCTTCGTCCCCTTCTTGACTGCTGGCGGGCCGGCCGCCGTGGTGTGGCCTACGCCAACGGTCCAGATTCCGACGCTGTCGAGATAGGCGACGAGCTTATTGCCTTCACGCTGCGCAATAGCCTTGCGGCCCGCAGCGCTGGTGCGCATCGAGTTCATGGGAAGTCTCCGATGTTGGGAAAGTTTCGCGCAAGCTTCGCGATCGATTCATCCGCTTGCAGGAATCAAATGACGCGAGCATTCTCGCGGGTGATCATGAGGATCTTCGGTTATGGCCTATGACTGGACCGGCGTGCGCAGCAGACGTACTCGCCGTATCAAATTTGCTCTCGCTTCTATGATTGTTCTGGCAGTCGTCACGGCGCCGGTGCTCGCCTTTAGCTGACCACAGCGGTAACGCCTCGCCGGATTGAACCAATCCTGTGGTATTTTATCTGCTGGCTTGTGAGCCGATCGTCCTCATCAGGGGAGCGATGTCGGCCATCACCGTCTTGGCTCCGAGGCCTGACAGGTGCGTATTGTCGGAATAGATCGGCCCATCAGTAATGAGCGCGCATTGACCGTCCTTGCAAAGCGCTCCGAAAGGGTCGACGAAGGTGACCGTCGACGGCAAGTTAGCTTTCAGCAGCTCGTTAGTTTTTGCTCTCTGCGAGATAACCGGGTTGGAGATCGGCTGCACGGAGCATCCTGGATCTATATGATACAGATTCCCGTAGCAGCTCAGTGGCGCTCCTACGCCGCCTGATGTCGGGACGCTTCCGAGCACGATCATCTGGCGACCGCCAAACCCCTGCTGTAGCTTGGCTACCTCTGCGCCGACGAATTGATAGTAGGCTTCTGGCGACGTCACCGGAACGGAGGCGCCGCCGGCCTCCGAAACCATGGCCATCGGATCCCAATACTCGCCGAGCACGACCAGCGCGTTAGGGGCGTTCTTGACGGCCTTGAAAGCGTTCTCCCTAGCCTTGCGGCATCCGCGATCGTAAAGAACCGGGTCAGTAAATCCGGTATAGTCCCTTGTGTATTCCGGTGAATAGAACTGGCAGCTGCTGAACTCGTAGAAATCAACCTTCAGCCCCGCCAGCACCTCCTTCGCACCGAGAAAATATTGCCGCGAATGGGAATCCCCGATGAAAACGACATCTGGTGCGCGGCGTTCCTTCGAGGTGCTGCAGGGTGGCTTCTTACATGCATCGCCGCCGTATTTCCCGTCCGCGATGCGATCGCCTGCGACGAACTGCCCAATGAATGCCCCTCGCTCGCCAAGCCTCCAGAGCCATCCGCGCGACACCTGAATCTGCAGACCGATAGCGGTCACCACGAGTGCCGCGGTTATGGCGCTTCGGATATAGATCCGCGGCAACATCGTATAGCCGGAGACGCCGCGAGCCCTGAAGGGTCGTTCGATGCAAAAATACATGCCGATGGCTATCACGAATGTCAGAGCCAACAGCCAGACGCGCTCATGATGGAACAACGGCTCCACCCGGATGTACTGCCAAAACACGAGCAAGGGCCAGTGCGCGAGATAGAGCGAATAGCTGATAAGCCCGACCGCGACCGCAGCCTTGTTTCGGAGCAACACGCCGGACCACTTGGCTTGACCTCCCCAAATCACCAGAGCCGCGCCAACGGTAGGCAACAGAGCCGGATAAGATGGGAATAGCGTTGCTTCCGAGAAATACCGATAGGCATAGGTGATCATTGCCAGGCCGACCACCAGAGCGAGCTCCATCGCTCCATTCGACCTTGCCGCCGGCAGGAAAACTAGACCGGCTCCGATCGCAAACTCGAAGAACCGGAATGGCGACAGATAGAACAAGGTCGACTGATACGGCTCGAGCGCCAGGTTAGCGCCGAGGCTGACAATAAAGATGACCGCCAGAGCGAACACCGCCGGCCTCCGGCCAGACCTGAGAAGCCAGACCAGCGCGAACGGCCAGACGAGATAGAATTGCTCTTCGACGCTCAATGACCATGTGTGCAGCAGCGGCTTCAGATGCGAACTGACATCGAAATAGCCATGTTCAGACCAGAACAGGATATTCGATACCGAAAAGACCGACGCCGCCAGTGATCCACCAAACCTCGTCATCTCCTCTGGCGGGAAGAGGAAGGCCGCAGCCACCAGCGAGCACAGTAGCGTGAAGATTAGCGCCGGGAACAGCCGGCGGATGCGCCGCACGTAGAACCTCTTCGCCGAAAACCTTCCATGCTCGACGTCATCGATGATCAGCTTTGTGATCAGGTATCCACTGATGACGAAGAAGATGTCGACGCCGGTGAATCCACCGGGGAACGGCCCGAGCGAGAAGTGGAACAGAAGCACACCGAGCACTGCTACGGCTCGGAGCCCATCAATATCGGCGCGATAGTGCATTATGACCTTTCATCTATTCCGAGCAGACATACCGCATACTCGGATTTCTCCACAAGGCCTCGGTAGACGGGCGCAAGAAGTTCGATCGCTCAATTAGTGATGTCTGCAATGAAAAGAATATTGATCGCTTCCGGTCACCCTTTTGGGTTGCCGTCCGATCATGTTTCGTCTTAGGAGCTTAGAAAGGAACGGAGTCCGGTCATTGCTTCAGCGGAATATCGAAGGCGGCGCGAAGGGCGCATATCGTCCAGACATTGACGGCCTTCGCGCTATCGCAGTCGCTGCTGTCGTGCTCTACCATGCGCTACCGGTCACATTGCCAGGCGGCTTCGTTGGCGTGGACGTGTTCTTCGTGATCTCCGGGTTCCTCATCACCTCGATAATTCATGCCGAGATGGTGGGTGGACGCTTCAATATTCTGACGTTTTACGCAAAGCGAGCTCGGCGAATATTCCCGGCTCTCGTCACGGTCATGTTAGCCGTTCTGGTCGCAGGGTGGTTCCTGCTCCTGCCCGACGAATACGCTGAAGTCGGGAAACACGTTGCCGCCGGCTCTGGCTTCATCTCCAATCTCGTGTTGCTCGGCGAGGCCGGCTACTTCGATGCCACCGCAAAGTTCAAGCCGCTGCTTCATCTCTGGTCGCTCGGGATAGAAGAGCAGTTCTATTTGCTTTGGCCTCTTATGCTGATGATCGCTCTCAAGGCCAAACGTTACGGCAACACCTTGGTCGGCATTTGCGGGGCGGCCTCCCTAATCTATTGCATCGCATTGACCCGCACTCATCAGTATTCGGCTTTCTACTTGCCTCAGTCTCGCTTCTGGGAGCTGCTCGCCGGTGGCGCGGTCGCGATGATCTTGGCCAGCAGGAGCCAACGCGCGGAAGCATTCATTGAGCGGCGGGGCGATGTCCTGGCTGCGATCGGCCTCGCGCTCGTTGTCGGGTCCGTACTTCTTGTTCGGGAGAACAGGCATTTCCCCGGCCCGTCGGCTATCTATCCGGTCGCCGGTGCCTGCCTGCTCATCATTGCTGGGGCTAGAACCGCAATTAACCGCTTCGCGTTGGCTGCTCGTCCCATGCAGTTCGTCGGACGGATAAGCTATCCGCTCTACCTCTGGCATTGGCCGTTGTTGAGCTTTCCAGCAATCATCCTTGGAAAGGAGCCATCGCTCGGCCTGCGGCTGTTGGCAGTAGTCGCTTCTGTCGTCCTAGCCTTCGCCACATATCGGCTCATCGAAAGGCCAATCAGATATCGAGGCCGGCTGGCGGTCCCGGCAATTGCGTCAGCCATAGCGCTCGCGCTGGTCGGATTTTCAGGCATCGCCGTCATGTTGAAGCAAGGCATTCCGGATCGTCCTGCAATTCAGAGGCTTGAAGGCGCTCAAGCCCTCTTCGTCGGGCCTCTATGGCAGTTCACTTCGAATGACATCTGCAAACAGCGTTATCCTCTCGCCGGTTCCGAAAATTACGGCTGGTGGTTCTGCATGGCGAACAAAGATGCCGATCCGACAGTCCTGATCCTCGGGTCAAGCTACGCCAATCACCATTATCCGGGAGTCGTCTCGAATCCGGCCTTTGCGGGCCAGTCTGTTCTATCAATAGGCTCATGCGAGCCGGGTTGGGTGAACGAGACTGACGTCGAGGCCAGCCCCGACGCCGATCAGTTCAACCCATGCACCACCCGCCACGCGTTCGAGCAGATGAACATGATCAACGGCATAATCGCCAAGGGGACGATCAAGCTTGCGATCCTCGACGGGCTTGTGAGATCACCGCCGACGCCCGCCTACATTTCTGCGGTCGAGAAGCGGATTGCATTCCTAGAAGCTAACGGTGCCAAAGTCGTTCTGCTGACGCCACATATGAAATCTGAATATTTCATAAAGGCGTGTTTTGCTCGCCCGCTCCGGCCGCCGGCTGAAACTTGTGAAGTTCCGATCTCGAAGGCTGAAGAGCTGACGCAGACGATGAAGCCTCTAGTTGACCACCTCATCTCCAAACACCCGGAGGTGGCGATCTTCGATCCCAATTCGCTATTTTGCGACGGCGCTACCTGCTCCTTCATCAAGGATGGCAAGCCCTTGTTCCGTGACGAGTACAATCACCTTTCCGAGTTCGGCAGCGATGAGATGAGCCGAAAACTCGTTGAGTGGCTCAACTCCAATCGCCCGGAGATGCTTGGGTCTCTGGCTACCAGCCAACAATCGGCACCGAAGCCTCAATGAACATCGTCTTGGTCGTGGCGAGGATGGCGTTGCCATTCTGGGCGAGCACAGGTGTTCCGGGAACGGAAAAGGCCAGATAGTTCACGTTCCCGAACGCAATGACTTGGCCGCTTGGTAGGCTTACGTCGTCACTCGACCAGGCCCCCGCCCTGAAGCCAGTAGTATTTTTCGCGATATCTATGACCAGCGGAGACCCGGACGGTCCGCAAGACACCTGCGCCTGCACAGCGGTTGGCGTCTGGGAGCGGAAACGACCTCTTATGAAGAGTGTGTCTCCTACACGGCGCTGAAACATCGACACCTGATCAGGCGTGCCGAACCCCTGGAAAACGGGGGCATACGACACCCATGGCGTGATTATCGGAATATCCGCCGGGATGCCCAGCAGAACCCGAACGGCCTCGTCATCGGCGGCAGAAAGGATCTGCTTGCCGATGTCCGTTAGGTCCTCGATCATTGACTGAGTGAGCTTTGTCATGGGTATGCCTTACGGTTTGCAAGCGCCAGGCGTTGCGAGAATGGTTGCCAATATGAGGTCGTGTCCGAGGGGACCGGGATGCTCAGCGTCTACAAAGAGCGCCGCGAAGGCGGTCGGGCTTGCCAATCGGATAGCGTTGAAAGCTTCGTAAACCGGGACGTAGACGACGCCAGCCATCGCACCGACCTCTTGTGTCGCCGTGAGGTACGGGCCGAAGCCGGCGATCAGATCGGACTCTTGCGTCTGGTTCGACGAGATAACTGTGACCTTGATGCCGGCGGACTGGGCCATATTCACCATCGAAATCATCTTCGACTTGAAAGTGGCGACCGGTAGCGGATCGTGGAAATCGTTGATCCCGAACATCAGGGTCACGACTTGCGGACTATATTTTGCGATAGCGGCCGCAAAGCGCGCCTCGCCCTCGCTCGCGTTCTCCCCGCCGATCCCGCCGTTGACGCCCAGCGCCCAGCGCAGCGCGTTCTGGACCTTGTGGCGAAAACTATCATGCTCCAGAACGCCAGGTCGGATAGCGTATGTCACGCTATCCCCGTGGAAGTAGATGTCGCTGTGGGTATCGGACGGATAGCTGCCTGACATGCGCAGCGTACCGGCGGCGTCCACCGGTACCGCCGTCGTGCCGGAGCCGCTTGCATATCTCGTCTGCATCAGAATCGTGGTGGTGTGCCCCAACAAAACGCCCTGCAACTCGTCGCCGGCATAAGCAACGCTGGCAGCCGATATCGAAACAGGAGTGTTGAGGTTAGCTGGCAGAGGCACGTCGCCGAGATCGATAAGCATGTCACCGGTGCCTGTCGCTCCGGTCCACGTCAAGTCGACAGAAAAATGGACCATTCCGTTTTCATGGCGGTAAGTGCCGAAGGCTGTCGAATAGTTTGCCGTGCCAGAAGAGGTCGAGCCTTTGACAACGGGGTTGATGTTTCCCCTGCTGGTAGTGCCAGCGATAAGCGAGAGCACATCCTCGCCAAGCTTCGGGACGGTCACAGCGCCGTCGATGAGAATGTCTTCGCCTACCGTTCCATCGCTAGGCGCACCAAGCTCCCGGACTTCCGTCTGCACCACGGCCTCCCACGGGATGCCAGCGCCCGGATCATCAACGAACGTGAAGGTGCTGCCGCTGATCGTATAGACCGACGAGGTGTGGTCCTGAATGACACCGCCGAGCTTGATGTCGATGTTGTTAATGCTGCCGATCGCCACGCCGACGTCGTAAGGACCGACGTTCGCCGGCGCGCCCGTACCGGTTACGCCTCGAGCCGAAGCGCGATTGTAAGTGACCGCCCCTTGCGCGACGAGCGCCCATTCCTTGGCTGACCTGGTGAGGGCGCCCCCCGGCAGAGTTCCCTCCGCCCACGCCGCTGACAAAGCTGCAGCCGCTTCCGATGCCGCCTGAATAGCCGAGCTCGCGATATCGCTGGCGAGCCGGAACTGGCTACCGGATTTTACGCCTAGAACCTGCATGCCGCCCGTGATGGCGCCAGCCAGGATGTCGTTCCCGCTGCTGGTCTTCACGGTCAGCACTGTGCTTCCGTTAAACTGGACCGTTACCGGGCTGCTGTCGTTCGCTTCTGCAACGTCGAGGATGACAAGGATTCCATCGACGATCGGGAGGGCGGATGTGGCCTTTATGGCGTTCGGCGTCCCCTCGCCGCTATCAGAGGCAGGGATGAAGGAGAATGGCAGTGGCAGGGCATAGATGAATGATCCCGTGCCGGATGCTCCAAGCTTTCTCCAGATGCCATTGTTTGCCGGCGTCGGGTCTGCGTAGACCCAGATTGTCTGGTCAGGAGCGTAGGAGAGATCAGCGAACAATTCCGCCTTCGTCGCCTTCGCTTCCGACCCAGCGCCTACGCCAACGGCATTCAGGATCGTCTCGTATTGCGTTAGCAACAATCTGATCTGATCTTTGCTTGGCTCATACGGGTTGGCGGAGGGCCCGTCGGCGAACACAGTCGCCGCGTTAGGGGAAAAGGCCATGTTGTTCTCCAGGGGGAAGATTAATTAGATCGTGATCGTTGAGGACGCCTGAGAGGCCGATGGGATGCCCGAGCCGTTCTCGGCTCCGCACCAGTATTTCCATGTCCCGAGGCCCGGCGTGTCGGTCAGGGAAATCGTTTGATTGGCGGTCACATTGTACTGGCCGATAAGTGCCGCGGCAGCGAAGCTTTGAGACGTGGTTCCCCGCTTGAAGATGAGGAATCGGGTGTTGTCGTTCGCGGCTTTGGCGCCAACCGTCACGGTCCCGGCGGCGTTAGACGTCGTCATATTGATCGGCACGCCCGGTCCGGTCGGATCGACTGTCGATGTGACGTTCGCGGTTATGGACCATGGACCATAGTCGCCATCGGAAGCGATGAAGGCCACCTGCACGTCCAGAAGCTTGTTCGACGGCACGACGTTCGTGCTCATGTCGATGAAACCGCCAGCCGGAACCGGATTTGGAAACCGTTGTTCGATCCATGGCCCCGGCGTGCCCGAACCTGCATCGGCGAGTCGATATCTCACGACCGGGATAAGACTGGTGTCTGCCGGATCGATGATCACGACTCGGACGTAAACGCTGTCACCGTTCGGTCGCGCCTGGACGAGATTGATGACCGGCGTCAGAATGCCGGCGGGGCTCGTTCTTGGCGGTGTCGACGGCTGGCGGCCTTCATCGGTCGCAGGGTTCCACGCATCGATGTTGTCGGGATGCCTCATGATATCCATCACAAAGCCACCCTGGAGCAGAGACAGGACCGATTTCCGGTTTTCGACAATCCTGCCGTCCAGTTTCGGGATCATGTTCGGCGTTACGAGGCGGACCCACCGGCTATAAACTGAATTGATGCCAGAGAGCCGGACGTTGAGCTGGCCCGTCACCTTCTGCTGAAGGCGCCGCCAATCGCGGATACCGAGCCTTCTGGCTTGTCGCCACTGTTGGACCCACTGATAGTTCGCCTCCTGGGCCAGGACGCGGCCAGAGGTTAGCTGAGCAGCTGTGTCCTCGAAGAAATCCGTGTCGGACGTGGCATAGCCGATCTCCGGATAGCAGAACTTCGGCACAAGGCGATTGCACTCGTCCTCGAATAGGACGTCATATTCGATCTGGTGACCGACGATGTCCGCATCCGTGAGCGTCGTCAGATACTTCGCGCGAAACTTCCCGACGATGAACAAGAGCGCGCCATCGCCTCGCTCGCAGACCCAGCCGTCGCAAGACGACAAAATCGCGTTTGTCGCGGCTTTGGGATCGTTCTCTGTGGTGTCGAAGCCGTTGCATTCATAGCGCCGCTCGAATCCCCCTCCAGCCAGGGGAACGAGCTCGTCGCAGACATCAGCCTCTTCCTGCCACATGTCGAGAACCGGCAGGATCGCGCGCCGGTAATCTCTACGATGTCCGAACTCGTTGAAGCACTGATGCCAAGCCATGATGACGGCGGCATTTCGGGTCCATTGCCACGTTGCCGGGTTCTCCGGGTTTTGAAGCGCGTCGCGAAAATCCCAGCAGAGGGCCATATCGGCCTCGACCGAGAGCTGCGGCGGCCCATAAGGAAACGTCTTCTGCTGCCGTTCTGCCTTGTCGCTCGTGGCGATCATGGCGATTGAGGCTTGACCGTCCCCGCGGTGGTTGTGCGTCCAAACACCCGATGCTGCCAAATCACCGGAGATGATCGTGTAGGGCGTCTCCGGCACCAAACCCAGGCGGCTCAGGATCATGACATTGGTTTTGTAGTTGGTGCCCGGGTTGATCTCGCTGTTGCCCGCGAGCGTTACCTCATCGTCGTGCAGCCAATATCGGTTGATCGACTTGATCCGATGCCCGGCGATGGCCTGCACGGCATAGAGCTTCTTGCCAACCGCTTCCCAGAGCATGAATGCACCTGCGATCCGGTTACGGCCCACACCCCACCAGCGGTAAGGGATGGACTGGATCTTCGGGATCTTCCCGTCTTCCGGCTTCGGAGGCTTCGGAGCGAGCAGAGCTTGGATGCCAATCGAGATAGCCGTAGTCGCGATTGCCGCGGCCCCCGTTGCCAGGATGCCGGCCGTCGCGGCAGAGAAGCCCAACGACGTGAACAGCGTCGTGAACAGAGGGGTGAAGATCGGGTCATAGAGCGCTGTGCTGCCACGCAAAAACCGATCCTGCCATTCCCACCGATGGCTGTCGAAATAGTGCTCGGCCTCACTCGGGACGCTCTCATAGGTCGCCTTGAGGCTCATGCGGACAGTCTCCATGCGGCGATGAATTCTGCCTTTGTGGCGCGAACGCCGGCAGGATGAATGCAGGCCCACAGAGGCCCAAAGCGGATGGCGCCGATCAAGGCTTCTACCTGATCCTCCGTGGTCTCGCCGGTCATCGCCCGGATCAGGCCGATATCGCCCGTATCGGGGCTTTGCACCCGCTTGGCGTTGATGGGGGCGAGCTGCCGCTCCATCAGTGCGAAATTGCCGCCGTGACGGTCGAGAATGCGCTGCGCTTCTTCGCGCGTGCTGTAGGTGCCACGGAACTCATCGGCGGGGTCTATGCCAGTCACGCGCGCCGCCCATGAAGCCGGGAACGTCAGGCAGTCGTCGCCGCCAACCCCGCCCCATCGGAACCGGTGCGGAAGCGCAAGGAAATGATGGATGTCCATGAAGCCTCAGCTAAAGACCGGCCATTTAGGCTGGATGCCGCGGGCAAGCCTTGGCGTGCCGTCGCAGAATGCATCTGACGGATAAAGCGAACGCTGCATTGCGTCCGACCAGAGAACCTTCGAAGGCCGTGACCTGGTGTTCTCACCAGCAACCACTGCCAGGCTGAGCGAAAGCGTTGCCGTCTCTCCTTCCCGGATCGGCGGGCGTGCCTCCTTCGGATGCGATGCCACCCCGGTCCAGATCGGGATGATCTTACTCATCGGCTGATAGTAGCGATCGAGCGTCGTCAAGCCGACTTGCACCAGCTTGCCGCGCACCGGTGGGATGCTATCGATCATCTTCGCGCCAGTGGCCGGGTCGATACCGGAAACCGAGAAGTCCACTGCATCCGACGTGCCGTTCACAAGCACCTCGAGCGATGGAACCCCAATCAGACGCCCGCCTCCGAGATAGACCGTGCCGTCCGGATCGATGCCATCGAATCCGATCGGCACGTCATTAACGCCGAACCACATATGCAGCGCTGGGTCCGTGTCGATGCGCAGGAACACGCCGAGCTGATGGCTGCCGCGCATCTCCTCGATGATCGCAGCCGGGACATATTGAGCCGAGTAGGCCATTCAGAACGCTTCCGTGAACTGGACCGTCGGCCGCGAGGAGTACCAGCCGGAATATTCCCACGGCACCGTGACGCCCTTCGGAAGCTTCATCACGCAGCGAGGGCGGGCCAATTCGACGCGCGTTCCAGCGCTCACCGCTTCACGAAGCGGAGGTGCAAGCGCCAGCCGATAGACGGGATTTTCCTCGTCGGTCTTGTCAATCAGCTCCCAAGAGCGATAGACGCGCCAGCCCTTGACCGGGTGGTAAATCGAAAACCAGTCCGACCACCTGAAGACGCCCCTGGCTGCCCCGTAAACCCGCATGGAGATGACGCCGGCATTCAAGGCTGCGTCCTCGGTGAGTTCGCCGTAGACGGTCGCCTGCGAATATCCAGAGCCATCCGAGAAGAGCGCTCCATCTGAATGCGGGATGCCGGTGATGATCGGCCGGCGCGTGCCTCGGATAATCGGGAAAGGCCCGATCTTGTCGTTGACCACAGGCACGTTGATGAAGCGGAACCCGCCATTGAGGCGAGCGCCGAGCCAGTTCAGTACCTCGAAGCGTTCGTCCGGCCCTTCGAGCACCATCTCCGAATAAGTGGCGGTGATGATACCGCCGCCCGACGTCTCGACGCTGATCGGCTCTCCAACACCGTTGACGCCGCCGTCGAAACCACTGCCCGGGTTATCGAAGCGCGCCTGCTTCGGCCGCAGGAAATCCACGGGGAACATTGGCTGATCGGTATAAACGGCCATCCTCAGCCCACCCGTGAATTGAATTTCTTCTGCGTGTTGCCGAAGCCGCCGCGCGCCTGGTCGATCTTGTCCTGGTAGAGCGCTTCCTGCGCACCCTGCCGTGCGAGCTCGCGCACATGCTCGTCGCCGCTCCCGCCGTGGACATGGACTTCCAGTTTGCGAGGCGAGCTTGAGCCGTTGTCGTTGCCTGCACCCATCATCTGGGCGCTGCGGTTGGTGTTGAAGACCTGCGAGCCTTGCGGAAGGTTCACCAACTCCGGGCCGCGCTCACCGACGATCGACAAGCCACCCGGTGCATAGTTCGTGCCATCGGCATAAAGACCGATACCGCCGAGCTTCCACGCGCTCGCGAACTGCGCCGATGATGCGAAGATGCTCTTGCCTACACCGGACAAGGCGCTCAGCAGACCCCCGCCGCCGCCAGACACACCGCTCGCAAGCGACTGGCCAGCTTGCGAAAGACCGCTGCCAAACTGATTGAGACCTTGCGAAGCAGAGCCCGCAGAATTCGCCAGTTTGTTGACGGCATCCGTTGCGGTCTTGCTGGCGCCGCCGATACCCTCGAAGTTGCCGATCCCGGCCTTGCCGGCACCGTACCATGCACCCCAGCCGTTCTTTGCTGCGTGGTCGAGGGCGAAGTCGACACCAGCAGGTCCGTTGGCTGCATCGGCAGGGTCGAGACCAGTGCGCGCCATGAAGGAGTTTCCAAGGCCAGTCGGAAAGCCCGTGCCCTTACCTCCCTTGAGAAGCTGGAACGGCCCGTAGGAAGGTTCGCGAAAACCATTTTTCGAATAGCCAGACTGCAAGTTCCAACTGCCGAGGCCGCCCTCGGACTTTGCGACCCTCAGGGCGATGTCCGGGTCAATGCCGCGAGCGGTCGCGGCCGAGCTGATGTAGGAGGCTATGTCTCCAAGCGGAGCGCGAGCGACTGGGATAACTGGTGCCCGCCCCATGTTGTCGTTCGCTGCGCCCCCGAAAACCGAGGTTGCAAGCGAAGCCGCTCCGGAGATGGATCCTCCGCCTTTGCCGCCGGTGAGCAGTCCAGAAATCAGGTTGCCGATGCTATCGAAGAACTTCTTCCACAGGTCTGATGCCTGGCTTGTAATGGCCGCCTCAAACCCCTTCAGGAAGGCTTTGCCGATATCGTGGCTACCCGAGATTAGCTCACTGCTGAACGCATTCCCGAAATCGTTCGCGATCTCCTTGGCTTGCTGGCCGCGAAGCTGCTGTCGGATGGTGTTGGCTTCAGGCGAGTTCAGATCCTCGTTGAAGCCGTAGCGGTTCAGCGTGCCAGCGACCTGCTGATCCATGGCGCTGCGCTCTGCCTGGCGCTGCTGGAAGCTGATGTCGAGCCAGAAATCAGCCTTTGCCTCCTGCGCGCGACGGTAAGCCTTCTCAAGGTCGGTGACCTTGTCAGTCTGATTGTCAATCTCGAAGAAATTCGGCTTCTGTCCTGGCACCGGAACATTCGTCAGCCGGCCATCGCCGTTCAATATTGTGGGTGCGCCGGGATCCTGATCAAGCTCCAGAGGCCGACGGCCGGGAACAGGAACGTTCAACGGCACGAAATCCGATGGTCGGAGGGTTCGACCGCCATCGGTGAACGTCGAGCCCGTTACGATGTCCTGGACGTTAGTGCCGCCGGCGATCGCTTTGATCCATTCGGTGCGTGCTTTCTGAGCCGCCTCGACGCCCCGGTAGATGGACGCCGTTACCTTGTCGAAGGCATCCTTGAAGTCGAGAACGGCAGGTACGCCATACTGTGAAACCGCATTTGCCAACTCACTTTGGACGCGGTTGAGATCGGACATTGAGGCTGTGCCGTCGTCCAGTCGATCGCGCAGATCGCCCCACGCCTCGCGCAAGTCGCGAATAACCACGGCATTGCTAGGGTCGCCTTGCAGAGCACGGAAGGCGGCAACGCCCTGCTTCTGGATGGAATTCAGATTCTCGGAAAGACCATCAAGCTCGCGACCGGCAAGAATTTCGCCTGCCTGCTTGCCCTGCGTGAGCTTATCTACCCGGTCCAACTGATCGACATACGCTTTGAGGGCCGGCGCAGCATCTCCCCAAAGCTCAGTAGCGCGGCGGATCTGATCGTTCTGATCCTCAAATAGTCGCTTTGCTTCTTCCGCTTCATCGGAGGCGTTGAAAAAATACTGGTAGGCGGCGACTGCCGCGGTGGTCAAACCAATAGATAGCAGTGCAACAGGATCAAAGAGCGATGTGGCTGCATCAGCTAGACCGTCCATCACTCCGCTCGTTTCTTCCCCTTCCTTTCTAAGGGTCTTCAAGATTTCGCCCAACTGAGTACCCTGCTGCAAACCTACCTGGAGCGGGTTCCCGAAGGCTGCTGAGACGGCGATGTCTTGAAATTGCGCAGTTATGCCGGCGGTTTGATAATTGCCACCTCTTCGCTGGTTTGCGTTGGCGGCACTCATTGCCTGTCCCGCAGAGATAGCGGAGGTTTTTAGGCGTTCGTAAGCAAGTCGCTCGCCGTCAAGTGCCTTCTGCATCTGCTGCGCACTGATTGCCCCAATCTTGTGAGCGCGCTCGATCTCGCCGATGGCGATCTCATAGTTGCGTGTTGCCTGGGCGAGAGGCTGATACTTGAGGGTGAGGCGTTCGACCTCCATGCGGAAGGCGCGGACATGCTCATCCTGATCAGTCAGGGACTTCGCCATGCGCTCCATCGGAGGAGCGGCTTTGCCGGCTCCCTCGGCGGCTCGAGAGAGGGAGCCACCAAGCGATGCAGCTTCCGTCTGGAGCTTATCTGCGGCCTGCTGGGTACGTGCAGCAGCAGACGTCAGCCTGTCGAGATCAGCAGCCGCGGCCGATGCCTGCGAGCTGTCAATCTTAAACCCAAGGGTGGCTTCTGACATGAGGTCACTTCCGTTTATTGGGGAAGATGGCATCGAAAAGCCTGCTGCTGAGCGGGCGCTCCGATACCTGCTGCTCCGGTTCTTCCTTATCGGCCGCCTTCTGGGCAACCACCTCGCGGCGCTTCAAGTCCATGGCGATGATGGCGTCAAGCTGCCACTGGAGAAGCGCCACGCCTCGAAGCCGCGACCACTCCCCGATCGCCTGAAACCCTATGGGGTTGGCCCCAAAGCCGTTGCTTGTGCGCTGGCAATCGAGTTCGCGGAACCAGTACCAGACCTGTTCGCCGGCCACCGGTACCGCGATTTTTCGTCCCTCATGCTGATCGACGATGAGGCTGCATAGCTTCTCGATCAGCCTTTGGTAAAAGAGCTGCGGCGAACCGCCCTCACCTCGACCTGATCACGGATGATCCTGAACTTGGCATAGAGGTTGCGAACGTTCTCTTCCGAGAAGGGAATGACCTGGCCGCCGATCTTCGGGTTGGGCGACCAATGCGTCGTCGATTTGGCGAGGATCGCAATCATGCGGTCGTCGGAGTCGTCTGTGGCGGGGTCGAGGCTGGAACGCTCGGCCGCCTTCTTTGCGAACTCAGCCGCGACATCGCGCATGGCCTTCTGCATTCGGTCGCTGTCGGGACCGACGAAGCCGATCTTGAGACCGATGGGCTCCCCGCGTTCATTGAGGATATCGATCTCGATACCCTCTTCCTGGGACTGGATGAGGGTTTCGAGGCCGGAGAGGTCGGCGAAAGCTTCAGAGGTCATCAAGCACCTACCGGAGCCACGGTGATGACCGGGCTGTTGATTTCGACATTGCCCTGAAGCAGGCGAGCAGTGTTCGCGCCGCCGCCATTCTCCTGCGCCGTCATGACGATGCCGTAAAAGAACTTGGTGGTGCCGGCCGGAACGGTGGAGATCGTGTGGACGCCGGACTGCGTGCCGGTGGTGGTGATCGCCGCGCCGCCGGGGGTGGCAGACAGAGTGATGGTGTTGGCGTCGGTCACCGTCTTCACATAGTAGGTCGTGCCAGCGGTCAGGCCGGTCGGCAGCGCGCCAGTGGTCGACAGCTTCACCGGATCGTTGACCTGGCGGCCGTGCCCGGTCCAGGTGACCACACCAGGCGCAGCAATCGTGATAGTTGCCACGCCAGAGACGACAGGCGGTGCGTCATCGAAAGCCAGTTTGAAGGGATAGTTGAAATCCGTGTTCTCGGCAGCAATCAGCGCGATCTGGCCGGGGTCGTTCGGCATGATGATGAAGTTGTTCTGCATCGAGCCTGCGTTGCGCGTGCCCTTTGCCTTCAGCGTCCGGCCGGAGGAGATGACGTCTTCCGAGATGAGCGTTGCGGCATCGCCGATCGCACCCATCGTCTGCCAGCCTTTGAGCTCGGTCCATGTGACGGATGCGAAATCGGTGGCATCGATGTCGGCATCATCGGGAACGGTGTTGACGGCAGGGCCGATATAGATCTTGGCACCTGCAACCGGGTAAAGCTGCGGCATGTTGATTACCTCTCATGTCTGATTGCGCTTGCCGAAGGCGCGAACACGGCAGGCCAATCAGGCCGGAACTTGCGGGTAGCAAAGCCACCTCGTGGTGACGGGTATGTTGTGGTGCGTCTCACCGGTGACGAGGACGCCGATTTCCGGATCCTCATCGATGCGGACTTGGGTATCGACGCGAAAGAGCTTCGTGCCGCGGCGAAGGTGCGCGCGAAGCTGGCCGGCGAGGTTGTAGCCGTCGACGATCGCCGAGCCTTTCGGCCACATGACGTTGGTGCGCATGAAGCCTTGCCGGATCGGGTCCATTTCAAGTGACAGGTCCGTCTCAATCGAGCGGTTGAAGTGCACCTCGACGCTGATGAACTTGCTCGTTGCAGTCGGAGTGAAAGCCACGCCCGGCAAGACCATCGTGACGCCAGCCGGCGGAACGAACTCCTGGCACCGGACGAGCAGTGCCTGATAGATTTTCATTTCCACGCTATCGACCATCTGCTACCTCAATGGCCTATGGCCGATAAACTCAGCGATCGCGAAATATACCGGCGCCTCGATCAGGCTGTTGACCTGTTCAAGGAAGAGCTTGGGGCCACCGAGGGTGGGCAAGCAGTCATCGATCTATTTCAGCGAAATACGGACCTGATCCAGCGCGCGATGCTGATCATGCTGAGCGAGAACCGCCCTCAAATCGACCGCGGATCTGAGCCTCAGCCCGACTGACCGTCTCCGGCCAAGCCTGCTCTTCAGCGTCAAGAAATCCGAAGCCTTGCTGGTTGTAAGACCGGCCGAGACTATCGACGCCGACGAACCCATAGTTCATGCGGGCGCCGTAAGCCGCTGTCACCGCAATGTAAGAGACGGTTCCGAGCTCCATCGTCCCGAGGATTTCGAGCGATGTTGCGGACCGATCCGGAAATTGCTTCTTATCGGTCTCGACTGCCGGCATGCTTGCGCCATCGGCGATGATAGACCGCCGCAGGTTCCCCGTGTCGATCGGAAGGCGGCCGCTCTCGTTATAGTTGGTCCGCACCTGATTGTAGACCATTTGGGCGGCGAGCTGCAGGGTTGCCTCGGCAGCGCCCTCGACCTCTTGGCACCATGCAGAGACCGAAGCCGCGAACGATCGGTTTTCCATTACCTCCCTCGCGATCTCGCGAACGATTCCGCGAAGTCGAAGGAGTAAAAGCATATGCACCGGCAGCCGATCACCTCGGCAGGACCAGCGCCCAAGCTCGCATCGCCAGGGAACCTCATAAGCGCCCCAGATGGCGATTGAAAAGGAGCGTCCATGCCGGTCACTTCCGTCGCGTTCAAAGCCTGATGAGTGTGCCTGACGCGGCTATCGCCCGCCGATCGCCACTGCCTTGTCACCAGAGAGGGATCGCGGCCGGTCCGGTCCAGCATCTGAAGGTAGGCTTCGTGCTGCGCCGCGTTGGCCGACATTGCCGTCTCGGTCGAAGCGATGGTTTCGGCCCTCAGCTTGACGTATCGATCTGAGAGCCGTCCGGTGATGCGCTGGACAACCTCCGGAGCAAGCGCAGTTCCATCCTTGATAGCTTTCATCACCTGCCGGTCAAAGCGGCGGTCGCGGCGCTCGAGAGTCAGATACTTGACCATGCCTTTCACGTCGCCCGCGGACAGCGCAGAGCGAGCGTTCTCGACCGTGGCGCCCAATCGAGGCGTCATGCCGATGAGGCCGCCCTCTCGCAGTCCTGTGGTGCGGGACTGCCTACCTGCAAGGTCCAGAGCTATCGCTCGCGGCCCCTGCCCCTGAGAGAAGCCAGCGGCTATCTTCTCGCGGGCGAGCTGGCGTGTGCCTTCCTCAATCCCCGAGATTAGGGTGGAGGACTGCTCACGGATGACGGCCTCTGCCCGCTGGTTGCTTCCGTCCCACCTCACGACCACCCGGCCGCCCATAGGGTTTCGCAATCCCGGCAGGTTCCGGATAACCAGGGAGCCGCCTTGGTTGAAAGCCTCGCGCACAGCTTCCGACAATGGCCGAAAGGCTGCTGGATCGATGTGGAGCGCTTCAATCGCGGCTTCCGCATCGCGCCGTTCGAGAGCTTCGATCACCTCGCGCAGCACGATCTCACTCTTGATGTCGTCGATCGCGTCGAGAAACGCCTTTTCGAGCGTCGGCGACAGCTTGTCGACGAGGTCGAGGATCTGCTGGCGAAGGGTTGCCATTATTCGGCGTCAGAGCCCTTCGCGGCCTTCTTCGGAGCCGGCCGCTCTTCCTTGAGGATTTCGCCGATACCGAGGGTTTCGAGCGAGTCCGCTTCCGCCTGCGGGATGTCGAGGATAGTGCCCGGTTTGCGGGCCTTGTAGCTGCGATGCAGGAGCACGTTCGTCATGGGGCAGTCCTTCCTTGGCAGATGAAGACGACATTGATCTGGCCGTCGTAGTTGTTCGGATCGTCATGGACGATGAGATACTCGACCCCGCCAGCAACTACGATGTCACCGACCTGTGGCACGACAGCCAAGCCGACCGAGGAGATGTAGATCTGCCGATCGGTCGTCAGGATCGTAGTGCCGTTGATATATCGCTGGTCATAGGTCATCGGCACCAGCGTGGCAGGGAACTCGACCCGCGTCCCCTCGCCCCCCAATACTGGATCGGGAGACGTGGTGCGGGTGATGGAGCCTGGCTGGCCGAACTTGATGATGAGCTTGTGGGCGGTCGCTTGCGGTCGGCCATAGTTGAATGTTCCCAACTAGCATGCTCCTTACGATACGCGAATAGGGGTCTGATTCTTGCGAGTAATTGCGAAAGTAGTGGGTTGCATTTCGTCATTCGTGGCGTGGCTTGGTCGAAAGTGGGAGCCAACCATCGCTGTATGCGCGCTCGCACTAAGCGTGTGGAGCGCTGTATTGACCTACCAAGGCGTCGTATTAACTAATCAGAGTTTCATGTTGGGTTTAGAGGCGCAAAAGGAAGCCCATCGCACCGCGATCATAAGCAGGCTGCCGGTGATCATGATCACTGGAGAGGAATCCTCCGGATCAGTTGTTATAGGGAACGTCGGCATCGGACCCGCCGACATCTTTCAAGTGGAACTACGATTCAAATCCGATCATGTAGTCCTTCGCTCAGGAGAAGACGGCAGAAGACAGCTTGAAGAGATCGATAAATTTCTGGTTTCTGCTCTCGATCAGATTGAGATGCCTGGCGCCAATCCGGACGGAATTGAGGTCCACTCGCCGACAGTGATTTACAGGGCCGAGCAAGAGCTTAAGTTGTTTAACTTCGGTCTCCCAACGATGGTAAAATTCCCGAAGATTAAGACCATATTTCAGCAGCTAGCGGTTAGGGTCTGTTACATGGACGTGACGGGGGAGTTCCAAAGCAGTGATACCTTCGGGAACGCTGCAGAACTCTCCGACTGCGGGTCCAAACCTCAACCGTTCGCAAATTTAGATTAGCTATCACGCATACTTCATACGACGCGTCACCGCCGGATGGTGCTGGCAGCCCGTACTTCGCGATCAGGCGCTGCGCAGTGCCTGCAGGCGCGTGTGGAGCGGGTTGCTCATATCCTGTACACCTCGCCGACCAGCGAATTTCCGGCGCCTGACTTGAGGAACTGCCCAATCATGTCGCGGACAGCCATCAGGACCGGCCGCTGCGCATCAGCTGAGATCGACGCATTGGCGTATTCGACCTCGAGCTGTCCGACCTTCTCGCGTTTGACCGTGGCAGACGCCGTGAAATCCGGGTTCATGCTGCCTGGTGTCACCAGTTCGCGCAGGGCAACCTCAGCTGTGGCGTTCTTCACCTCGATCGGGATCTGGTCGATCGGGATGCCGTAGCACTCCGCATCTTCGACGCCAGCCCGGGGCCACGCGAGCGATTGCGCCCTGCCCTTCGTCCGGTTGCCTTGCCACGAGTAGGAATTGCTCATGAAGGCCGTGGCTCGACGAATGGCGCCTTCCTTTGCAGCCTCATCGCCCGTCCAGGACGTGTTCCCGAAACCCTGATGATAGGTATCCGCGAACTCGACAGAGATCAGCGCATCGGCATTCGGCAGGCCGGCGCCTGTTTCGACGATAAAAGCCACTTCTTGCCCTTTCCTTGCGTAGACGTGTAGGCCTCGACTAGGGCGCGCGAGATATTCTCGATCGCATACGCCTCTGTTTCGATCCCTGGGCTGCTCTCACCAATCATTGGCGACTTGCATGGAAACCACCGTCCCGCCGCTTACGCATAGAGCGGAAGCATGCAAATCAGTTCTTCATCTGAGATCTGCGGAGTACATTTTCCGCGGCTGCTTTAAGCAAATCAATAATGCTCGGCGGTGCCTGATTAGCTAGTGCATTCTCCAGAATATCGGCAATTTTGCTCGCCCCGGAGGCGTCTTCCAAATCCGGATAAACCCGCCGAGGATCACGAAGTTTTTCTAGGAGCTCTTTCAGGTCCGCTGTCATGCAGATGAACGACCAATCCGTGGGGATGTTCCGCGATCCCCCGCATGGATCTGCGGCGTAATGACGGCGGGGAAAAGCACGACGTTCGGAACAATCTCTCCGCGCGGAAGTATGGCTAGCGGGCCGTGTGGCGAAATCTGTCTCTGTGTGTGTTTCCCTCGCTGTGCGGCCCATCCTGACTTCCCTACTAGCCCGCTTCGGCGGGCTTTTTTTTGCCGGCATGATGAAATATCTACCGGCTATGGAATCCAATGACGAATTTAAGAAATTGCTCGACAGCTTCATTGAAGCGATGCGTAACCAGTGCGAGCACTCTTTTGGCTTTCGAGAGCTGGGAGCCTTCCTACGGACAAACATCGGAGACGATGCATTGTCGTATGAGCAGGAGGCGGCAGTGTTTAAACACTTTGGCGACCACTACGATTTGAGGCGCTGGCCGTTCTCCGAACCGCGATGGTCGTTCATCGAAGGATAGATTCTCACCAGATGATGGTGGGCGGTGGGGACGCTAAAGCCGGCGACGCCCTTGACTGGAAGCAAGATCCGTTCAGTCCGTCAGGCTCAAGTCACGCGCGTACACCCCGAGACGCGTTCCCCAACCTCGTACGACGATGCGGCTGCCCGGTGACAGGCTAGTTCTGATGCTCTCGGGGACGTGGCACACTCCATCGGCAGCAAAAGGCATGTCTGCCAATATGACTGGCGAATGGCAGTACTTTACACCGATATCGGTTGCTCGCAGTACGGTATACGGGAGCGCAACTTGATGACCGGCAAACAATGGGAGCAGTATCGGCCAAATGAACAGGACATTGCTTCCCGCCAAATAACCAAGACACGCTGCACCTGAAAGGGCGAGGTTCAGTTCGTTCCGTCGAGCCTGTTTGCCGCCTTTCCACGCGGCCCAGACAAGAAGAGCGGCGGACACGAGGCCCAAGATCATGCGCAGGTGATGCGTCGCCGCGGCCCACTCGGTGGACGGTATGAAATTTAACCCGATCACCAAGACAAACGACGAAACAAGGCCAAGCAAAAGCCAGACAGCTACTAAGATCCAAAAGAGCCTTGCGAGCAGCGATCTTGCTGGCTCAGTCGAACCGTCCATAAATGCCCCGCAGAATCGATCGTGCGATTACCTTCGACGATTCATAGCCTGCCACCGCTTCACCAAGCAATGATGAGGGGGCGGTGGGGTCTGGTTAGCGCGGCCGGCTAGTCGTATACGCACAGACAAAACGCAACGTCGGATTTCTATGCTGACCTTCATTGTCACCCACGTATACTTCCCACCAGTACCCGCGCTGTTAGCGCTAGTGAGTCTGTCGATCTTGGTATTTAAACGGCCAAAACATTGGCTTGTTGCGCTGGCTGGCCTCCCGATCCTTGCCTTTATCCATGCCAATGTGTTCTCATTTTATTTCGCTCGCACCCTTTCTTCGATATTGCTGGCAGTCTCAGTTACGGTCCTGCCATGTTTAGTATTTGGGCTTGTCTTTCAGCGAATGTGGGGCGTGACGGGTCCAAACAGGGAAACTCTTTCAGATGCGAAACCAGTGAAACATCTGTTCCTGATGTTGGCCGGCGCAGCGATGTGGGTCGCCTTGGCAACATACACTCCAGAACATTGCTTTACTGCGAAATGCAAGATCAGCGACGCTTTGTTTGGACCAAGCCCATTCGCAAATTTTTGGATTGCCAGCTTCCTCGGAGGACTGCACGCTTTAGCTGCTTTGTCTGCGCTACAGCAGGTCGCGGTGCGGGCGCTTCGCCGATGAGGCCTCCCGCGTTTGATGACGGGGCGGTGGGACGGCGGCTTTCGGCCGTTAGCGGACCTTACTTGTAATCGGGAAAGACCACCCTCTTGTCATCCGGCGCACCTGCCCACGCTCGATAGGCCTCGTAGGTCACAGAACCGGACGCAATTCCCTCGACCATGCGACGGCACACCTCGGCAGCCGCCTTCTCTGGAGGCATTCCGTTATCCCGCTCGACCTCCGTCCTTGCTCGATCGCTCAACCCTGCCAACCCATTCTTGGTACATCCCTCGATTATCCGCGAATGGGTCGCCGGTTGTTTACGAATGACAGAAGCGTAGTATTCAAAGGTCTCTCTGTTCCACACACCGCCAGCCCGGACCAAAGATGGCATTGCGACCATTGTCATTAGCGCAGCGAAAAATTGAGTTTTGTTCCGCAAAGAAACCCCCAGAGTTGCGCCGCTGAGAAGAGCACCTTTTAGATGCGAGGGCAACTGTCGCACAGGCCGCCGCATGGCCGCTGTTGGCGCAATGTTGCCATTCGTTGTGCCCTCCGCGCGATGATGGGGCGGTGGTAACCTCAAGTTCTGCACAATCTTTCTAAAATAGGTATCGGTAGGCCACCTGGAGACCCGAAATGCCCTCAAACCTATCGACATGGCTACGTCTACAGATAATTCTTACTCTAGCCCTCTGCTTTCCCGGCATGGCAGCGGCGATGGCCCCTTGTCGTGACAACACCTTCGCGAACGCTAAGGTCGTGGTTGAGGCACGCGTAAAGTCGCTCTCGATCGGCGACACCGGTCTGCTTCTACCCGAAGACTATCCAAAGCGGGTGATCCGGGTCGACTTGGAGATCGAGAAAGTCATCAAAGGCACCTACGACGGTAAGGAGGCGACTTTGTACGGTTTCGCTTATCCAGCCGGAGGTGATTTCCTCGGGCTCTTGATAATGTCAGTGCAAGGTGGGCCTGAGACCTTCGAGTTGGAACTCTCAGCCAACAAAATAGACGACGAATTGTCGTACTATTCATTGAACAATTGTTACTACTCGAAATTCCCAGCCGACGTTGAACAGTGGCGGCAACGTTAACTCCCCTCTGAAGATGATGGGGCGGTGGTGGGTCGGCCAGCCTTCTCATTGCAACGCGCTTGAGGGGTTGTACATTGCCGCGAGAGCACATTGGGGGCGACATTGAGTCATTGGAAGTTAGCGTTTACTGGAATTTTGATTGCAACCTCTGTTGGACACGCTGCGCAGGCTCAATTGGACAAAGAACAGTTGGATGCTGTCGAGCTGTTTAGCGCGTTGATCGCTTATGCCAAGCCCTGCGGGTACGAACTTAGCGAGGCAGGTTTAGCCCGACTCTACAAAGAGGCGCGGCTGACGACCGCAGAAGCGAAAAAGTCGGTTGAGGAAGGGGTTCAGGACAAAGAGAGGCAATCGTTTAACCGGGATATATGTCCCCATTTGGAGATAGGTGCTGAAGTAAACCATGTCCTTGTCGGAAAGGGTCCGCTCCAGAAGTCAGATGAGGCACACAAAGGTCATTCCAAGTAACTCATTTGATGATGGGGCGGTGGGGATTAAGGATCGAGCCGCGCCATGACAGAGCCCGGCGCCCAATCGGTTTCCTCCTCGACATTGAGGTAAAACCACCATTCGCCGCCAATGTCGTCGTAGTGGGAAAATCGTGCAGGCTGCTCGCCGTTCTCCCAGAGATGCTCCGCATCCGGATCACCGGATACGAAAACCCAATAAAAGCCTGGGGTCAGGGTTCGCCTATCTATGTCTTCAGGAACAATCTTCATCGGTTCCCTTTCTAAGCTACGCCACCTGCTTAGACGCGATATCCGCTGATTTTGGCGAAGTGAAGTGCGTACCGTCGAGGACAGGTGGGAATGGGCCAGCATGGACGCCACTGTTGCGGGCGGACATATCCGCATCGGCCGTGTCACGAACACGAGTGACTTTAGCGAGGCCGCCACGAATAATGTCATTGAGGGTGTTTAGCTGGGCCATATTGCCATCGGTCTTAGGCTGTTGATCTGCAACCGAGGTGTAGTTGCCACTCGTGCTGTCAGACCGCGCCGTGATCGTGTTCTGCGTGATTGGCCTGCTGCCGAAGAGGTTGTAGATTGTCTGGTAGTTTGCCAAGATCGTCGCGACCGATACACCCGCCGTCAGGTCGTTGAGGCCAAGTTCGTTCTCGCCGTCCGAGTAAGGCAACACAGAGAGCAGATCGGCAATGGCCGCAAGGCTCGCAATAAAGCCACCCGTCGTCACGCCAGGCATCGCCAGTTTTAGCGTAGGGATACCAGCGGCAGACATCGTCCGTTCCCACCAACCGGTGCTTTGATTTGCCCCGACACTGGTGACGTCACCCTGGCCCCAAATCAAGCTATCTCCCGCAATCACGACCGACTTGGCGTTCAACGCCAAGATGTCGCCGAAGACCACAACGCTTCCGAAGGTGCGCGTGCCTGTCGTGGGAGTAATCGTGCCGCTATTGAGGGCGTTGGACGCTGTGTTTCCGTCCGAAGAACCGATGACGTTGGCAGCAGCCGGCAGTATCCTCGTCGGCATGTTGGCGATGCTGGTCACATTGAACGTGCGCTCGCGATACATAGCGGCGGCAGGGATCACCAGCGGCAGGCCCGTAACCGACGAAATGACGATATCCGACACAGCTTTCGTAATGGTGCCGGGAAGATCGAGCTGGGCAGCGCCGCCCCATGTGACCGGATGGAAGACGCCGACTGGATATTCGATGGTTTTTATCAGACTGCGAGCACTGCCGGCGACAGGCCCGTTGATCTGGATATACCAGTCGATCTCGACGCATCGCAGGTTCGTCACATCGCCCGCGGCAGGGGCAAAATGAACCGGTCCTGACGTGTACGGGGTCGGGTAAGCTTGTGCTCCTGTCGGGAGCATAAAGCGGTTGCCAGCAATGCCGGCAGTCTTCACCACCCCGCCGCCTGGTCCTAGAGCGATCGTCCCCGCACCCACGCCGAGATAGGCCTTAGAGACGGCCAACCCGCCGAGATAACTCGCGCTCATCGGCTCAGCCCGTGATCACATAGAGGGTGTTGGCATCCTTGACGGACAGCGCGTCATAACCCGCCTGTGTGATGCCCATGATGTTGACGTTGTCGCCGTTCGCGTAAGAGAGCGCGCCGGCATAGCACTCGACATGGATGCGACGAGCCACGTTATAGGGGCCGATCGTGACAGTTGCGCCCGCGACAATCACGAAGGACGTGATGACCGAGTTCGTGCCGTGACCGGACAAGACCCAGGCTTTGCCGTTCGAATTGGCATCGGCAACGATTTTGACAATGTCGCCTTTGGGCAGCACGAAGTCTGCCGGGATATTTGCGCGGACCGTATCAGCCATGGCGACCTCGTGAAGTGTCGGGAGAAAGCCCCGCTGCTGGTCCGCAGCGAGGCGTTGATGCGCTGAAGGTTACTTGCTGGCCTTTGCCGGCTTCGCGGCTTCCTTGGCGCGTTCCTTGGCATCGTCAGCCTCGGCTTCCTTCTGCTCCTCGACCTGCTCGGCGAGAGTCGGGTCCGGGGCGAGACCGCCGGGAGCGTCGGGCAGGCCTTCTGCCTCACGGATCTGAGCGGCCGACTTGCCGACGAAGGCGCCGTGGTTGTTCTCGAACTCGGTCTTGTCCTTGTCCGGGAAACGGATGTCGGTCGGCGTCGGGGTGGAGAACGTGCCGGACGGATTGCGGGTCAGGTCGTTGGCCGGGCCCTGAGCAACGCGATCGAGGGCTTCGCTCAGCTGCTCGTCCGTCATGGTGTCGACGTGATCGGAGAATGCTGATTTGAGGCGATCGATCTTCTCGGCCCGGGCGTTGTCCGTCTCGCCCTTCTTCTCGGCTTTCTCCTTGCCGGTGTAGAGCTTGTGGACCTTCTCGTCGAAGTCCGACTTGTTGATGATGGCGTAGCTGTCGCCGCTCTTGACGGCAACGGTTTCGATATCGGGCATGGCGGTGCCTCCTGATCTGGGTTGGGGAGAGGAGACGGGCTCGAAAGCCCGCCTTGGTGCCGGCCTTAGCCGAGCAGGAGGGCGATGTGCTCCGGGTTCGGTGCACCGGTGCCCCAGGCCATCGCCACTTCGTACCGGATGCGGCGGTATTCCTTTACAGCGAGACCTCGAAGTTGAGGCCGGACACCGTGTCGGTCACCGTCGTTCGGTCTTCGGCGGAGTCGCCCTGATCCGGCAGTGCCGGCGCACGAGCGGCGAGGACGAGACCGTCCGGGCTGAAGGCGATGTTCGGGGCGTAGTTGTTGCCGACGGTGATCGCCACATTGTCGGCGACCGCCTGCAGCAGGCCAGGCCCTTGCAGTACGATCTGGTTGCCGGCCAGAGCCGTCTTGACGACGTACTTGTTGGTGTCACCTGCGAAGGTGACGACATCGCCGGCCAGAATGGTGCCGGTGCCGGTGTCGACGGCGATCGTGGTCGCTCCAATCGGATAACCGGCCCCATTGTTGACCAGGAAGCCGGCGCCCGTGCCCTTCGTGACCGTCTTGAGACCAGCACTGAAGCCCATGCCAAAGCCCTGCAGGTCGAGCATCTCGCGGCGGCGAAGCAGGCCATCGGTACCGGCTTCATTTGCCTTGAAGAGGACCGACTGCTTGCCTTCCAGGTTGAACCGGGAATCCGAGTTGACGACCATGGTACGACCGATCTGCGACGCACCGTTCTGGTCGAGGATGCGGTTCGGGCCTGCAAGGTCCGTCAGATCGCCGGCGGTGCCGAAAGGCGTGGTGCCTGCGGTGCCGTAAGCGCGGGATGCGCTGGTTGCACCACGGACGGCCAGGTCGACTTCGATCTGGTTGACGATCCAGCGCATGGATTCGGCGAACTGCATGGCGAGCAGCGTATTGTACATCACGCCGTCCGGGCCGAGAGCGAGCTGCTCTTCGCCGTTCCAGCGCACCGGGCTGTACTTCGACTTGTCGATCATGATCGGGATGTTGGACATGGTCTGGTCGCCGTCATCCGGCGGCACAGAAGCCGGGGTGATGTTGCCGCCAGTCGCAGCCGGAACGACCGGGACGCTGACAGTCTGTCCGACGGCTGCCCGCTCGAGCGACACGTTGCGCTGGACGTTGGGGATGAAGCCAACGAGTTCGCGGGATACCTGGCGCAGGCCGGCGTACAGAGACGGCAGCACTGCGGTGATCGTATTGGCCATTGCGGCTTTCCTTTCAAACAATGATGGGGAGTTTGTTTTGGGTCATCCGACCCGAGCGCCGCTCCCCATCCGAGGATTCGGCGAAAGTTCCGCCTGCTTGGCTGGATTACTGATCGGTGACGGTGAAGCCGCCGGCCATCTTGACGCTACGCTCGGCAGGCGTCAGAGCATCGAACTCGGCACGGCTCATGGACTTCGCGCCGTTGCCCTGGCCGCCGTTGCCAGGACGGGCACCACCGCCGGAGTTGCCGGTTCCCTTCAGGATCGCGTCCTTATGGGCGTAGCTGTCCACGATGGTTTCAAGGGCCTCGTCGAAGTCGGCAAGCTCGCCAGGCTTCGTGCGGGAATAGATCTTGTTGCCGGCCGCGTCATAGGCGACGGTCTTGCCATCCTCGACCTTGAACCGCTGGCCGAATTGGGCCTGGATCATGTCGGCCGGGATAGCGACCTTGTCTGCGATGAACTTCGATCGGGAGAAGGCGCCGCCGATCTTCTCGGAGTAGAGGTCCGCCTGCAGCTTGTCCCGCTCACCTGTCAGGGTAGCGATGGTCTCGCCGCTCGCCTTGGCTGCGGCAGCAACCTGTTCTTCCGCCGCCTTCTTCGCGGCAGCCTTGATCTCTTCGACCTTGCCGGCGGTGACCAGATCGCCGTCCTTCAGGTTCTTGACGGTTTCCAGCGCCTTTTTGGCCGCCTCGCCGTCCTCGATGCCTTCGAAAGTCTTCAGCTTGGTCTCTGCGGCTTCCTTGGCCTCGCGATGGGCCTTCGCCTCACCGTTCAGCCGCGTAATGGTGGCGGCGGTCGTCGGAGCGTCGAAGGGGACTTCCTTCCCGTCGTCATGCACATAGACGGGCTTGCCGTCCTGCACTTCCGCATAAGTCTTGCCGTCGTGGGTGATGGTCTTGAGCTTCATGGCTGGTCTTTCTCGGGCATCCGCCCGTCGCTATGGAGCATCCGCTCCGTTCGCCCGCTCTTGCGTCCGCGGCGGGCATGGGTAGTCGCGCCGCTGAATGATCCAGCGACGTGGTGAAACCGCGTAGGCGGCCTGATCTGCGGGTTAGTGAACCGAGGTAGTGACCTGCTCGTCACCGCTGGGTGGCAGATCATCGGGAATGTTGTTCATGAAGCGAAAGCTCGCCATGCGGGCGGTATCTGCTTCGTCAGGCGCGGCCTGGCTAAACGCATCGAGGATCCGCCAGCGATCATGCGATGACTTGTTCGCTTCGCCAAGCATGTCTTCGAGCATGCGCCGCAGGTGTGATTTGTGGCTGAGGCAGCGGCACAACTGGCGAGCAGCGGCGCCAGCGCTTACACCCTCGCGGTATTCCTCTTGAGCCAGTCGCTCGATCCCATTGGAAAGCCCGGTCCCGGCATCGTCCCATTGGCTCTGAACAATGTCCTTGAACCACATCGGCCGCTGACTGCTGCGATGAAACTCATGCCAGAGCAATGACCAGCCGATCTGCCATCCACCGTTGTTGCGGTAGGCGTGGAAGGAAATGAATTGTCCGAAGCCTGCACCAAAGCCGGGGAAGTGACCGCCGTGGAATTGTGCCCACGGGCGGAAGGTGAAAAGCGGCTGCCGACGAAGGGACAGAACCCACGACCATGTCAGACTGTGGGGGCTGTGGAAGCTCGCGACATTCCAGGTCGTTCGGCTGCTCGTGCGCTTGAAGGCAGCGAACCCCGGAATAAACATGGCTGGCACCATCAGCAGCGGAGACAGCAGAAGCGCCGCTATGACAAGCGGCAGGCACAGATATCCGAGCATCACGCCTAGATAGCGCATGGCATGGTTCCTTTTGGTTGGTTTGGCGTTACGCTGCGTTCTGAGCCGGAGGCTTTGTGTTCAAGGCCGCGTCGAGCTCGTCATCCGACGGATCACCGGGGATCTCGTCCAGGATAGCCTTCTCTTCTGCTTCCGGGTCAAACTCCGGGGACAACACATTTCGGCGGCGCATCTCGCTCCACAGGGTGCGCTGCGACAGGTCACGGGCCTCGCGCATCTTCAGCAGCGAATCCGGCCCCTTCTCGTCGTTGGGATCGAGATCGAAGTCGTCATGGACCTGGACCTCTGCTTCCGTCTCCTCGCGAAGCCACATGGCCGTGAGCTTCATCGCGTTCTCGAGCGCATCGCGAAGGTTCAACGCCCATGCCTGGATTGCGCTGTTGCCCTTCTGGGCAGCGAAGGCGGTGGTGACGACGGTCAGGTTGCCGGTCTGCGCCGTTAGCGGCTGCCGGCCGAGCTCGCGGAGCTGCTGCTCGGTCTGCTTCACGTCATCAGCGAGGAACTTCAGCGACTCCGCCGATGGCTCGATGAACTTCCATTCCCCATGCTGGCCATCGCCGTTTGACGGGGCATAGAGGACCGACTTCGGTCCGACCGGCACCGGCACTGGCTTGCTGTCCTCGCCGATCATCGGGGAGACGCCATTGCCGGCGAGCATCGGGAAGCAGGTCAGCTCCTTGGCGTATTTCAGCCCGCTCTCTTGCTGATAGTGCTCGATCTGCAGGAAGGCGGCGTCCTTCAGCGGCGGAACCACCCGCCATGAATGACCGACGCGCCGGCCTGTCAGGAACGGGACGATCGGAATGACGCCAATGGTGATAGGACCGGAGCCCTTCGATACCCATTTCTCGGCTTGATTTGGCCCGTCTGATTCCTTTTCCAGCAACTCCCATGTCGCCGGTGCGGCCGAGATGACCTCGCCTCGCTCGTCTTTGATCACTTTGCGGTTCAGGACGCGGACCCGCTCGACGGTCTTCTCGCCGTAGCCGTCGCGCTCTGTGACGTCCTCCTTGATGCGGACATGCACGAAGGTCTCAATGCCGCCGATCATCTCGGAATATGCTGCCAGCAGGTTCACGCAAGGAACCGGAACCCAGTAGGGGCGAGCGCCGATCTGCTCTTCCTGCGCGATGGTGGCGTTCGCCGGGACATTCTTCGTGTAATCGACCAGGATCCAGTCGATCGCATAGGAGATGCCCCGGAAGAACGTATTGGCGGCGAAGACGTGGATATGATCGCCCTGCCCCGAGATATCCTCGGAAAGCTTCTTGATCCGATCGGATGCTTTGGCGCCGAGCGCTACTTCCTTCGAAAACGGCTTTGCCGCCAGGTTCTCGACGATGTCGCGAAAGATGTTCGTGAACTTCCCGTTCTGCCGGCGGAAATCGTAGTCCGGCTGGCTCTCGTTCGGGAATTTCGGCAGGTACTTCACACCAGCCGCACGCATCGCGTCTGCCCCACCGAGAATGGTTTCCACCATATCCCAATAGGACTTCATCGCCCTGTAGTCGGAGCTAACGTCGCTCGGCTTTGCATCAGGCATCAGCGGGTTCCGTATGTTCCGAAAAGGGCTTGCTGCGGTCGAGGCTTGAGCAGTCGCCCGAAGGCGCCCGAGGATGCGTCGACCTGGTCTTTGAACGAGCCGCCCGGAAAGAGGCAGAGCTCGTCGAGGTAATCTTCATTCCACTCGCCTTGGACGAGATAAACGTTTCCGCCCTCACACTGGCTTGAGAACGGCTCCGCGCGAGTGGCCTTGTCACCCGTCTCAGGCTCGGCCTTCACGATGTATCCGGCGAGGAGGGCCACATAGTCCTGTGCCTGCACCTTGCCGGCCTGCCCCGGGTCTTGCGGAAGGCTGATCATGACGTCCTTGCCATCGATCTCCGCCGTTCCCTTGATCAGGGTGCGGACCTTCTGTCCCTCGTCCTGTGTCTTGACGACATGGCCGACAACGAATGATCCGTCCGGGGCCAATCCGAGCTTTACGCCTGCGGTCCTAGCCGCGGTGACCTTCTTCGTGGCGGCCAAGTCCCAATGCCGCACCCAGATCGTTCCGGCCGGCGCCTGGCGGATAACCTTGCCGGTGAACCACTCTCGCTTGAACATGCCGCCTTCACGGGGCACTGGTCGCTGTTGGTACTGGCCGGCGACTGCATACTCTGTCAGCGCCTTTTGATCTCGAATGAGCACTTCCGTTGGGAACCGCTCCGGAAAGAGCAAATCCCCCTCATCTGATCGAGGATCGGCAAAGTTCAGCGCCGTATGGCACTGCCGCTCCGGCTCATACTTCATCGGCAGCATGAGGTGCTGATAGCCGAGCCCGAGCTTGATGATCTGGCCGGAAACATCGTCCTCATGCAGGCGCTGCATGATCACAACGATTGCTGACCGCTCCGGATCGTTCACACGAGACGGGACGGATTCGCGAAAGATGCGTGTCGTGCGTTGCCGCTCGGCCGGGCTCTCGGCGGTCTCGGTCGAATGCGGGTCGTCGATGATCACCCGATCGCCACGGCCGCCGGTCATGCTGGTGAAGGGAACGCCTTCGCGAAACCCGGTCTTATCATTGGCAAAGGACGCCTCGCCCTCGCGGCTTAGCTTCACTTCCGGCCAGAGAGATTGATACCACTCCGACTTGATGAGATCACGCATGCGGCGGCTGTCGCGCTTGACGTAGGTCTCAGAATACGAGGTCGACAGATACCGCATCCCCGGCATCTGCATTGGGCCCCATTCCCACGCCGGCCAGAACACCGAAGCGAGAAGCGATTTCATCGTGCCAGGCGGCACATTTATCAGGAGCCGGTTCGAAAGCCCCATCGCAAGGAAGGTGCCGTTCGTTATCGCCTCGAGGTGGGCGCAGATCGCGTCGATATGCCAGCCATGGATATACGGCTGCGTAGGCTCCAGCACATGCCATGCTTCACGAACGAAACCAGCCAGGGTCTTGCAGCGCGCCCGGATGCGCTCCGCATCCTTGGCGATGCGCTCGCGTTCTGCCTCAGTTGCTCGCCTCGCCTTCTCCGCTCTGATCGCCCTCATCATCATCGCCGGATCCACCGGCAAGCGGACCGAAGAGAGCTTCGAGGCGTTCGAGGTCATCTGCACTCATATTGGTGAGGTCGACGGTTTGGATAGGGCCGCCCTTGGGACCGGAGTGCTGCATGCTGGCTAGTTTCGGATGAACATATGGCGCCGCAGCTTTCGCCATGTCGTCGCGCCTGTCATTGCTCGCCTTTGGGTTCCTCATGACCTTGAGCATGTATTCAAGAGGAGTGGTACCCGATCGGGCGATCTCCTTCTCCCGGCGCGCTGTGGCCCGATTCGGGGTGCCTTTCTGCCGGCCTCCCGTCTTCTTTCCAACCGCCATCTATTTTCCGTCTAATTTAGATTTCACCTGTGGAAAGGTCGAACAACGTGAACAATGGGCACAGCGTGAAGATTTCGGCTCGTCAAACGACCGATTCGCTTCCGCGACTCAATCGGATGTGCCCTGCTGTTGCTGCAACCAGCACAGGAGAAAGCGCATGCCTGCGTTTATCGCGACCTATGACCTTAACGAAAGCAATTCCCCACACTTCGCTTTCCTGCAGGCGGCAGAGGAGCTTGGATGGGTGACATGGATAAGAAGCTCTAAGCCCGATTGGAACCGACTCCCCAACACCACCCTCCGGGCTGAATTCGGCACGCTCGACGAGGCGGTTAAATCGTTCAAGTCGATAAAGCCCGAGGCAGAGAAGACCTTGCGCAGCACCATCACCGTCGAAAAATGGATCGTGGTCCAATACTCAACAGCTCGTTTTATCTCCGACGAAACGCAGCCCGTATAATTCCGGCTACAGTGCCCGCCAGATCCCCTCACCCGGCGGCTGATACGACTGACAAGCCGTGAGGAAAGCGGCAGCCATGCAGGCGACGGCGATGCCGAATAGAACTGCAATCACAGCTTTCTTCATGTCGCGGGCTCCGAAACGTCTTGTTCTTCGCCACCCTCGCGAACGATCGGCTTCAGCGGCTCTGTCAGTCCGTCTGTTGCGTAGTCCGGGTGGGTCTTCGGTAGGCTTTCTCCGGGGAGACGAATGCCGGAGCTGTATTGGCGCTCTTCGGTGTCTTCTTCGCGTTCCCTGGTCATGCCGCGGGCGTGAAATCAACGTAAAACGTGTCGCCGGCTGTGAACTTGTCGAAGAGCGCCGGGTTAGCAACGATGATGCTGAAATCCACCGAAGGGGAGTATTTAGAGAACGTGTTGTTCTCATCGCTGCCATCGGCAGGGTACGGGCCATCATTCTTCGCTACCCCGTGGAAGCGCAGTGTTTCGCTGATGGTCGCCCCCGTCTCAGGGTTGCGATATGGGGTGCAAGACCCGACGCGGACTTTGCAGCGCATTTTCGTCGTCATGACAATCTCCTACTGATCAAGGTATTCGAGAAGCTCGCCGACGGTAAGCTCCGGGTCGAGGCTTTCGAGGAAGAGAACGATGGTTTTGCGGGTGACGGCGACATCGTGTCGGCCGGCGGTTTGGCGGGAGAAGGAATCCGACTTCAGGCGAAGCCCAGCCGCCACTTCGAGCCCTGATCCGCCGAGCGTTGTTACTGTAACAGTCAGTCATGTTACCGTAACGTACTTCCCTTTGTTTGCTCGATCACTAGCCTCTCGGCGTGGATACCGCTTTACCTCTTTCGCAGGGAGATACGCCATGGTCGACGACAAGCAGCAAGCAGCAGTTTGCGGAAGTCATAATGGTCTCAGCAGGCGTGACCTGCTCGTGGCGAGCACGGCACTCGCTGCAAGCGCGTTACCGTTATTGAGGCCAAGTCTCACGGTTGCGCAGCAAGCCACCTCGTCAGGGGCGGAGCGCAAACCGAACATCTTGATGATCATGGCGGACGATATCGGCTGGTTCAATGCGAGCATCTATAACCACGGTATGATGGGCTACCGGACACCGAACATCGACCGTATCGGGACCGAAGGTGCGTTGTTCACAGACTGGTACGGCGAGCAGAGTTGCACCGCCGGTCGCGCTGCATTCATTACCGGCCAATCTCCTATTCGTACGGGACTGACGAAGGTCGGGCTTCCTGGCGCAGATATCGGGCTGCGAGCCGAGGATCCGAGCGTCGCCGAATTCCTCAAGCCCCTGGGCTACGCTACCGGCCAATTCGGCAAGAACCATCTCGGCGACAAGGACGAGTTCCTTCCTACCAACCACGGCTTCGACGAGTTCTTTGGCAATCTCTACCACCTGAATGCCGAGGAAGAACCAGAGAATCCCGATTATCCCAAAAACCCCGATTTTGCGAAACGGTTCGGACCACGCGGGGTCATCAAGGCATCGGCCGACGGACGGATAGAGGACACGGGACCGCTGACCGTCAAACGAATGGAAACCGTGGATCAGGAGTTTCTCGGCGCTGCGATGGATTTCATGGACCGGCAGCAGAAGGCCGAGAAGCCTTGGTTCTGCTACTTCAATCCAACGCGGATGCACGTCTTTACCCACCTGAAGCCGGAATCCCAAGGCAAAACGGGCCTTGGCCTTTATCCGGATGGGATGGTGGAGCTGGACGGTTATGTCGGGCAGTTGCTCCAGAAGCTGGAAGAACTCGGGGTTGCCGATAACACCATCGTCGTTTTCACGACGGACAATGGCGCGGAAGTCATGTCATGGCCGGACGGTGGCAACACGCCTTTTCGCGGCGAGAAGGCGACGAACTGGGAGGGTGGCTATCGGGTCCCGATGCTCATCCGTTGGCCCGGCACCATAAAGCCTGGCACCGTCTTCAACCAAACATTCTCGCACTATGACCTGATCCCGACTTTCGCGGCGGCAGGCGGCGATCCGGATGTTGTCGTCAAGTGCCTGAAAGGCGGAACGTTCGGCACCAAGACATTCAAGGTTCACCTCGACGGCTATAATCTCATTCCGTTCTTTAAGGGTGAAGTGAAGGAAGCCCCCCGACGCGAGTTCATCTACTGGAACGACGACGGACAGCTTGTGTCTATTCGCTATAACGACTGGAAAGCCGTCTTTTTGGAGCAGAACCACGATGGTATCGGCGTCTGGATGCGGGGATTCGAGGAGCTACGCATTCCGAAACTGTTCAACCTGCGCTCCGATCCTTTCGAGCGTGGTGATGAATCCATTCTCTACGACAAATGGCTCGCCGACCACGCCTTCGTCCAGGTTCCGCTTCAGACCCTCGCGGCAGATTGGCTAAGTAGCTTCGAAGAATTTCCGCCTCGACAGAAGCCCGCGAGCTTCAATCTCGATAAGGTCGTGGAACAGTTGTCTTCTCCTGCATCGAGATAAACGGAAAGGACGCTGCATTGCTGAAAACGGTTTGAGCGGCTTCGCCGGGTCGTGACCTGACAGCCCGTTCCGATTGGTGGGAGCGGCACACCGCTTACCTTCGAGCGCCTCTTGCACTTCGATTTCCATCTCGCTCTCCAAAACAAAGCCCGCCTCGGCGCACCGGGCGGGCTGGATAAGGTACTTTGGCGCCTGTACTGCGCTTATGAGCCGATGTTGCGATTAGTCGAGCGCTTAGCGAGGATTGGCACTTCCTCGATATTCGCCAGTATGTTGCGCTTTATCAGGAACCGTCGAAAATTTTCCCGAATCGCTGGCAAAGGGAAGATCCCTTGAGCCGCCATGCGACAAGCCTTTTCAAGCACCTCGTAGGTACTATCTCTTTCATCCTCGGGCCAGTCATCAAGGACGTCGAATACGTCTTCGAGGCTAGCGAGTTCCTGGATGTAGTGCGGTTTTTTCAGGAACAGCGGTGCGTCAAACAGGTTGGTCGCCATAGCCATCTCCTTTATCAAAGCGCGTTTGACGGCGCAGAGATTAGGAGAAGAAGCGGAAAAATCAAGACCTATTTTAGCGTTTCATTATATTGGGTGCAGAGACCGGATTCTGCGACATCCCTTCTCTTCGGGAAGGAACGACAGAGGCGACCGCGAACGAACCGGGATCGCATATCATTCTGGGCTACCAGCGCCTTCCCGATTGGTTGCGGAGGCAGGATTTGAACCTGCGGCCTTCAGGTTATGAGCCTGACGAGCTACCGGGCTGCTCTACTCCGACATGAACTCTGCCGCGTCATGCGGCGTGGTGCTTCTTGGCCTCTTCCTCGCGGCGTTTGGCTTCGCGCGCCCTGCGTTTTTCGTTTTGCTTGAGAGCCCAATCGAAATCGGTCAGTTCGCTATCGAAGTAGCAGGCCATCGGCTTCGCATCCGGTTCCCTGTAGGCGGTGCGCTCGTCTCTCGGCGCGTCGGCTGCGATGTTATCTGAAACATGCCAAAAAACGGGGGGTAGAGGCAACACAGCATTTTCACCGTTTTCACTATGCTGCGCATCCTCGCGAAGAAGATGAACTAATTCCGCTATTGCCTTGTCTTTTCTGCGCTGTCCGGTCATTTCATGAATGCCTTCGGACTTGCACCATTTGGTGAATGGTTTGCCTCCGGCTTTTGCCCGGGACCATGCCCAAAGTGCGCGCCGGTTCTTCTCGACGGTCACCCTGGCGACAAGGCTCATACGCTTTTCCCAGTCGGAAATGTCCGTCGGATCGAGCTTCTGGTGATCCGGATCCCAGAGCGCCATTCGCTCCTCGACGTAGCGTCCAAGGTCGCCGTCTTCCTGCTGGTCGCCAATCTTCTTGCGGTTGGCGACGCGCTCGCTCCTGGTCCGCCCTCCGACGGAGAACCAGCCTCGCATGTCTTCGGCGGTATGGAAGTATGGGATGTGCTGCGCTCTCAGCGGCTCGGGCCGCGCGAACTCAGCCGGCAATCGCTTCTCGATCGTGGCTCCCTTGATGAAGAGATCGATGATTTCTTCCCTGTTCATGCTGCTCCTCGTCTGTCGTCCAGAAGATCAGGCTGGACCGCCAGCGCCCCAAAGCGCCGCCGCATCCTCTCGTATATCATCCCCCCGAGGGCATGTCGTTTTGAGACCACCCCATCCAGGTCGAAAGCCCAGTATTGTAGGTACCCCAGCGGGATAGCATCGAAGAATGCGAACCAGGCGGAGACGTCGTTATCGACTAAAGTGGGGAAGTTCTTTGCCGCAGCTCGCACCATGTCCGACACTACCCAGAGAGACGTCTCATCGATGAACGCCTTGTTGTTTGCGGTCTCTGCCAACGTCATGACCACGAACCGCGCGTGTTCCTCGCCATGGCGCTTTCTGATGCGGTCGAGCGTGGCTATAGCCCTCGTTTGACCGATAGAAGGCATGACATGCGCCGGCACCACGGCAATGCCGTACTCGGCGAAGATCGCCAAAGCCTCCGGGTGCTCGGACGGATCTGTCATCTCTTCTCCCGTGGCCGATAAGCACGCCGCGCATGATGAGTGCAGTAGTTACCGGCCTCGGTGCCGGATGCGCAGAAGATAAAGGGGTGGCCGCTGTTCAATGGCCACTTGCATTCGTGCAACCCGAGGTCATGCAGCTCCTTACCGGTGAGCATCCTGTCCTGATCCGTTTCCTCGATCTGAAGGAGCTCTGCGGTGCCGGCCTGGAATTCACCAGCCTCGCGCGCTGCGGCCTCCATGCGCGCCCTGTGAACGCCTTTGGCGCTATAATGGCGACCATCGGTCTTCTCGATGTCGGTTGCCTTCTTCTCCCGCTTTTGTCTCGGAGGCAGGAGTTTCGGCGGGACGCCATTGGTGCGGGTGTATAGCGGCTTCTTCTTGCGGGACTTGAAGACGTCACGATGACGATGGACGTGGCCGAGAACCTGCATACGGGTGAGACCGAGAACCTTGCCGATCTGTGCGGCTGATAGGCCATCCTCGTTCCACAAGCGGGCGAGCGTTGCGATGCTGATCTGCCTCCCGTCGCTTATCTTGGCTACCGTGTTCATGCTGCGGCTCCTTTCCTCTCGACCTCGACCGTCTTACCGCCACCGCGGAAAAGCTTCTCCAGTCGTGCTTTGGCAAGCGCCTTCTTGCTGGTCGGGCCGGTGATCGACTCGGCAACGATCGGGCTGTTCATCTGGCGGAGGAACTCATTCTTGGCTGCCGCCTCTGCCTCGCCTTGGGTACCAAAAAGAATGTCATCCTTGCCTTTGCGAAGGATCCTGTTCTCGCCGTGGTGATATAGGCGGAACCAGGCAATCCAGCCGGTCGGGCGGCGGTGCGTTCCGAAGTCACACTTGTTCGTCATTCTGCTGCCTCGCGATATTGAATGAGGTGGTTGCAGTTGGCCGCAACGAGCGCCGCTGCCATCGGCGGGCAGACCGAATTGCCAACGCACGAGACCTGCACATTCTTCGGGAACGGGTTGCCGTCGAGATCGCGGTCGATCTCGTAATCCGTGGGGAAACCCTGCGCGTTGTAGAGCTCTCTCGGGCTCAGCATCCGCATGCCGATATCGACGATCACAAACTCTGCATCACCGACGGTCAGCGTGACGAATTCGCGATCATCCCAGAAGCCATAGGAGCGGAGGAAGTCGGCGACTTCGCGCGCCCGGGCGTACTGGTCTTCCGTAAATGGCGGTGCGGCGATAGACGCTTCGACGTGGCCGTGACGGTCCTTCGTCGTGATCGTGCGGCAAGGTTGGTCTTCTTCGCCACCATCGCCAGTCCCGTAGTAGGCCTGAAGGTATGGGGCGACGAGGAGCGATTTGCCGCCGCCGTCTGCCGTCGTGGTGCCCAGAGGCTTTTCTACATCGTGTCCAGTCGACGTGCCGAACTGTCGCGAGATGAAAGCCGTCACGGCGCCCTGCTGCGCTCCAGAAGCAGTAACTGTCGACATCGGCTCTTCGGCAGAGCGGCCGGGGTTAACGCCACCGACGCGCCTGCTGTCATTGTTATTCTGCGCCACGAAGGCGGCAGCGGCGCAAGTGTCGGCCTTGGCCGTAATGGTTGCGGACGGCTCGTCACCGCCTCGCGGACGGCTCTGCCCTGCCCGCCCGCCGCACCCGACAAGGGTAGGGATGATAACGGCGTTCTGATCCTTTTTACTGGCGCAAATGGTGTGGTGGGGTTCTTGCACCGAACGATTGGCGCCGCCCTGCTGCGCATAAGTGAGAACTGGAGCGACGATCGCGTGCCGGTTCTCAGTCGGAACGACCCTCAGTGGCTCTTCCGCGCTCGCTGACCGGTCCCTCCCGCCTGTACCTGGACCATAGAACGCGGAAAGATGGGGCGAGACGACAGCATGCTTGATGCCACCCGCGACTACGGTGCCGAGTGGAGCGTCGACGCCCATAGCGCGAGGCTGCTGCCCTGCCCGCTCGCCATAGCCTGTCTGTACGAGGAACGGACGCTCGGCATCGAGGACATACCGCTTCATGCCGCGAGCAACGCGGGCCATGGTGTTTTCAGCGAGTGGACGAACCGAGCGAAGGTGGTGCTTTTCCCAAACCTCGTCGGCGGTATCGAAGATCGACGGACACGCCAGCGACCAGTCGATACATTCAGCCGCGGTGCGCCATGGCTTCTTCCGGCCTGAATTAACATCGATATCATCGGGTGCACCATGCGTCGGCTCCGGCCAGATGATCGGCTTGCCGTCGCGACGGGCGATGACGAAGAGGCGCTTGCGGATCGTCGGCGCGCCATAGTCGCAGGCGCGAAGCTCGCGGTACTGAAGCTTATAGCCGGCCCGCTTCATCGCCTTGCACCACTTCTGGAAGGTTTCGCCGCGGCTGTCAGGGCACGGCATCAGACCCTTATCGGTCTCGATGAGCGGCCCCCAGTCCTTCCATTCCTCGACGTTCTCCATGATGATCACGTCCGGCTTGGCGCGCTCGGCCCACAGGACAATCACCCAAGCGAGATCGCGGATATTGCGCTCCACGGGCTTGCCACCCTTGGCCTTGGAGAAGTGCTTGCAATCCGGCGAGAACCAGGCGAGCCCGACATGCTTGCCGGCGACGTGGTCGAGGGGGTCGACCTTGAAGATGTTCTCCGACAGGTGGACTGTATCGGGGTGATTTGCCGCGTGCAGCGCCAGCGCAGCGGGATTGTGGTTGATGGCGATATCGGGCGATCGGCCCAAGGCCATCTCGATCCCAGTCGATGCACCGCCGCCGCCGGCAAAGCTGTCAACGATAAGCGGCT
The DNA here is from genome assembly GCF_056397645.1 of Rhizobium sp. 05L429. Classification (NCBI taxonomy): domain Bacteria; kingdom Pseudomonadati; phylum Pseudomonadota; class Alphaproteobacteria; order Hyphomicrobiales; family Rhizobiaceae; genus Rhizobium; species Rhizobium sp. 05L429. The sequence goes on from NZ_JBFTNV010000019.1 coordinate 89,408, forward strand.
CGATCATAGGAAGCTCCCTTGCTGGTTCTGGTGAAGTTCGGTGAACATCGTGCGCGGCCCATCCCATCCGACCGACTTTCGCTGCGGCCACCGGGTATGCCTGGAGAGAGCGAGCACGATCTCCGCCTTGTTGCGGACGTCGCCCATGACCTCTTCCCAGACGATGTGAAGGTCATCGATCTCGGCCGGCTCGTTCTCGTCCATGACAGCTTCCGCCCGGAAAGGCGTGATGACGTGGTCCGCGTCCTTTTCGCAGGACCCGAACAGGTCGGCAGCCTTCGGGCGCCGGCCGATCACCTTCATGAACGTCTTGCGGTTGATGGTCCGATCGGTGATCTCGAAGATGTTCTTCTTGAGCTGCGCGGCCGCGACGATCGGGATCTTGTTGTTGCCGGCGAATACCTTCAGCTTGCGGGTGACGATCGAGGAGAACTCGGCGTCATTCGTCCTAGCGTGGTTGCTGTCCTTCTCGACGAGGCCGACGTGATCGACAACGCCCATGCCGCCGGGGTTGCGCTTTGAGAATTCGGCTAGGTCGCGTTCGATCTGGCGCAGCGTCATGGTGTCATCACGGATGAACACCCGGTCCTGCCACGTCTCGGCGTTGCGGCGAGCCGTTTCGAGCCGCTCGTAGTCGTGATCGCTGACCTTCCCGCGCACCTGCTGCCAAGCCTTGATATCAGTCAGACGGGCAAGAGCACGTCGGGCAAGCTCTTCGTCCTTCATCTCGCCTGAATTGATCCAGACCGGGTGCCCGTTGATCGCAGCGCCGGCCACGATTTGCTCGATCAGAGAGGATTTCCCGTGCTTGGTCATGCCGCCGATGATGATCTCTTGCCCCGGCAATAGCGGCCCGATCATCTGCATCAGGAAGGGAACGCCATAATCCACACCGGACAGCCCTCTGCCCTGATAGGCGGCGGCTGTGGTGGCAAGAGACCGCCTCGACGCCTCGGCCAGCGTCTTCGTCTTCTCCTCGCCGCTCAGCGCACGGCTGACGGCTTCGAACTTCGCCCGGAGCGCGTCGAACTCGTCCATGATGTCGAGCTCTTTGGAATAGGCCGTCTGCTCCATCTTCTGGCTGAGAGCGATGCAGGCGCGGCGGGCGGCGGTCTCGATGATAGCTCGGGCATAGTCCGGCGCGTTCAGCACGCTAACGGCCGCATGGACCAGTTTAGCGAGGTATTGGGCCATGGTGATCCCACCAACCATGCCGTCGGTGACGAAGTTCTTGACCGTGACCGGGTTCGCGACCCGGCCTGCCCGGCGCAGCTCGCTGGCGGCTTCGAATATCTGGCGATGGACCGGCTCGAAGAAATGTTCCGGCTCGATCGGTACGCGCAGCGCGTCCAAAGCCTCGTTGTTCATGAGGATCGCGCCGAGAAGCGCCTGTTCCGCGAGAATATTGCAGGGAACCTCCTGCACCTCGTCGGCATGGCCGAAATGGAGAGCACGCTCCTCTTCCGTGAACTCGTCTTGTTTGCGCTTATGCATGTTGGTCGGGTGCGCGTTCATGCAGCCACCTCTTCTTTCTCGATCGATGCGGTGGGCGCGCCCGTGATCCGGCGGTCCATTGCCTCGTTAATGAGGCGATCGGGTGCTGGCAGGGTGATGTTGAGGGCCTGAGGGATACGCTCGACGTCAGGACCGAACTTGGTGAAGGCTTCGAGGAAGGTCATAGGCGCACCCCGGCCTTTAGTCGCATACGCACCAGGGACCTCAGTCCGATTGCCGGAACGAGTGGATTGGCTGCGAATTTCTTCCGCGGTGAATACCTCTGAGGTGAAAAGATGAGCGACGATCTGTGGGACAAGCCAATCGAATTGATGATCGAGAACTCCGATCATTTCCTGAGTGTAGGCAGCACGCGGGATGCTATGGCGTGTCTGATGACCTCTTGGCCCACAAAAGGAGGGAAGTCCTTTTCCGCTGCTCGGCGAGCCTGTCTCGCCGCTATCGACGGGAAGGTCGCCAGAGAAAAAGCACAGCTCGCCTTCATTCGCGCGGCTGAGGAAGCCGGCCTCCTTAGGCGTTGATCGCGCTTGAGCATTCGTTGACATTATGCGGCCTCCTCATCTGCTCGAGGAGGATCGACGCGGCGCTGGGCAATATCGGCGTACTCAGGATTGAGTTCGATCATGATGCTGCGAAGGCCGAGCTGCTCGGCTACGAGCGAGACAGTGCCAGCGCCGCCGAATGGGTCGAAGACGACACCGGGTTCGCGGCCGAAAACTTCGCAGATCGGTCCGCAGCCTTCAGCAGCGCCACAGCAAGAGCAGATCGTCTTCGGAGTACCGGCTTTGATGCAGCGCTCGGCGAGCGCTGGCGGGAAAGTGGCGAAATGCGCTTCTCGGAAAGCTCGAGGTGCTATCGACCAGACGTTCCGGGCGTTTCGAGTCTCGGACGTGTGATTGTCCAACGCGGCATCGAAACTGCTGTTGTTCTTGATACCTAGCCCTGGCGCCACCGTCTTCTTGCGGGTGACCGGCACCCTATCGACGTTCTGGCGACTGTTGGGCCCGGGACGCCGATTATGCGTTCCGCCGGTGACGGGCTCGCGGATTTCCTCGTGATTGTAGAAATAGTCCTCGCCCTTGGTGAGCAGCCAGATCTTCTCGTGCGACGAGGTCGGGCGGTCATAGACCGATTCCGGCATGGGGTTCGGCTTGTGCCAGATGATCTCCGATCGGACGTACCAACCGTCATCCTGCAGGGCGATCGCCAAGCGGTTCGGGATCATGCAAAGGTCTTTTGGCTTCAGCAGCCCGCCAGCGACAACCCTACCCCCGTGCGCCGCGGCAATGTTGCCGTTGTTTGCCCCGGAGCCAACCCTCGAGGTTTTCTCAAAATTGGGGACATAGATCGGCCCGACCGTTGAAAACGGCTTGTCGCGGAACGTTCGGTCATCCGATCCGTCGGCTTTATATGCCGCAGCACTCTTACCGTTCGGCGCAGCGGCATAGCAGTCGCCGTAGTTCAGCCAGAGAGTGCCGGTGGGCTTCAGGATGCGCCAAACTTCGCGGAAGACGTTGACCATCACATCGAGGTGTTCGCCGAGCGTTGGCTCAAGTCCGATCTGCCCATCGACGCCATAATCGCGCAGCCCCCAATAAGGCGGCGACGTCACGACGCAATCTACGGAGTTCGCCGGCATCGTCCGCATGGCTTCGATGCAATCGCCAACGAGGATGGTGCAGCGGGCGTCGAGAAGAGAGCGGGCTTCGATCACCAGACCTTTCTCCCGTTCTTCCAGACCTTCAGCGTGATCGTGTTCACGTTGGTGCCGACGCTGGAAAAGGAGTTGCGTGGGTTGTCTGAAAAGGTGCCGTTGAGCCTGGCGATATGGTCGCGGAAGGCGATCGCCTTCTTGCTTTCGGCGAACTCGGTGTGGGCCGACATGATCGCGACGAGCAGCCCGTCATCCTTCAGGAACTTGAGAGCGTGTATGACGTGATCGATATCGCGCTCCCGGTCGAACGGCGGGTTCATGATCACGCGATCATAAAGGCCAATCGTTTCCGGCTTCAGCGACAGGAAATCGGCGCAGATGACGCGCCCATAGATGCCGGATGCCTTTAAGTCGTTGGCAAGATGAGGCTGGCATTCGATACAGTCGACCGAAACATCGGTCTTGACCGCACGTCTGGAAAGCTGGCCGGTGCCCGCGGATGGTTCCAGAACGCGGAGCTTGCCGTCCCTCGTCCACAAGCTGGCGGCCTCGACCGTGCGCTCCGCTAGGCTGTCCGGAGTCGGGAAGAAGCCGTAATTGCGAGCCATCTCACGCTTCGGCTCATGCAGTCCGCCGTCATCCTCTGGCTTGCGCTCTTCCGGGATGACCTCGCCGTAGTATTCACCAATCATCCGGTTGGCTCGCGCCACCAGGTCGTCGCGCTTGAACCAGAGATGAGCGTTGCCATTCTTGAAGATCCGGACGGTGTAGAATTCGCTCTGCACTTCCGTTTGGCGCGCGTTCCTGAAACCGTCGGTCATACGGACGCAGTCGATTTCCCCGACGATCCCGGCATAATCTGAAACTGGCTTCCGGCCATCGAGGAGAAGAAACGTCCGTTCGATGTCCTGCAGCGTCGACCGATGATCTCGGTAATAGTTCCAGTGCCCCCAGCAATCGAAAGCGCTCGTCAGGATGACACGGCTGCCAATCTTCCAGCCGGTATGCGATCGAAAGCGCCGATCTAGGTTGGAGAACATCTCCGCGATGCCGCGGCGGAAGATCATGCCGGCTTCTGCCATGAAGTGCTCGATCGTCGCGTAAGCGTTTTCTTCCGTGAATTCCGGTGCGTCGGTCATGAGCTGCTGGCGCAGATCGTCCTTCGCCTTCTTGTCCATCAAGTGGTTGAGCTCGGTCGAGTGGATCACCGAGTCCCAGACGCGCCCGTCGATATAGTGACGGTCGGTCATGTCCTTCACGTCATGGGTCGAAAACAATCCGGCGGCGAACGGCGCGGCTACCTTAAGGATACGAGCGGCCTCGGCCATCTGGGCTTTGGCTTCTTCTTCTGCTGCTCTCGCTCGCTGAAAGGCTGACAGGGCTGCGTCTCGGTGCCGGGCGATGTCGGCGATTGATGCGCGCGTGATAAGCTGGTTCATGCCGCAGCCTTTCGCTTCGCATCGAATGCCCCGCTGCGCAGTTCCATGAACCGCTGTTGCATCCATTTGATTTCCGGGATGGCGCAATTGTGCCAGCAGGTGCAGACGCCGATCGCCTCCGCGGCATCCCGCTGTTCGGCCTTGGTGGACGGTAGAACGATCTGCTCGCGCTGGGCGTAGGCGATGGCGAGGTCTTTCCAGTCCTGCCCCTCCGGCGGCTTGATGCCTTTGCCGAAATAGACCGGTCGCCAGGATGTGGCTGCAATCGTGCCGTACGGAATGCCGCGGATCTGGCAGATCGCAATGCAGGCGCCCGCTATGCCCGTAAGCTGCAGGGCGGCCGGGTTGATGGTCGAGGCCGTCTCTTCCTTGCCGGTGAGATCGGCCTTGCCCTTCTTTTTGAACTGTCTGACGCCGTGCTCCGGACGCTCGATCGCGACGAAGTCTGGTTTGTGCTCCTTCACGAGACGGTGGAAGAGATTGGCCGCAATGGCGTATTTTTCTTCCCAGTCATAGTTCTTGACGGTGAAGGTCCCGCAGATGATGGATGAGCGGTGCTTGTCGCTGTCGCGAAAAGCGAATCCGCTGGTGCTGGCAAGATCGAGACCGCAGATGATCAAAGGAACCTCCTGAAGGCTTGGGAAGAAAATCCGGTCATTTGCGACCGGCAGTTAGGCGGCTGGTCTTGGGAGGGTTTCAGCCGCCGGGAGGAGCTGTCAGTCGTCTTCGTCTTCAGGCGGCGCTTCCTTGTCGGTCTCGGCCTGGATGCGCGCCTCGATGTCAGGGAGAACCGTGTCGTATTCCGCGCGGCCGGCGTCGTAGCTCTCAAGCCAGAGCTTGTCGTCCGCAGACGCAGCATCGAATCCCGACACCCGATCGAGACCGTTCAGGCCAGCGAAGAAGCCCTTCGCGCGGATCATCCCTTCGCTGTCGACGCGGTCGACGCGGGAGAAGAGATCCCCCTTGATCGTCGGATCAGGGATGAGCCCGAGATAGGCCAGGTTCTCCATGTCGCGCTTCAGCTTATCGACCGGCTTCTGCTGATCCTCGGCATTGAAGGACTTCAGCAGGTGATCGAGCTGCGAGGACGGGATACCGGCCGCTTTCGCGTTAAGCCGGTTTTCCTTCTTCCTCGCTGCGAGGGCGCGGTTCTGAGCTTCCACGTCCCGATCGATGCGGTGGTAGTAGGCGAGCGTCACGCGCCGCTGCTGTTCCGCCTTGTTACTATTGTCGCCGACTGTCGCTGCTGCTGCCATTGCGCTCACCTTCCTTTAGGATTGATCCGTTCTTTCGCAGCGCGCGCTTTAGCTTCCAGAGCTTCCACGCCTGCGAGAATATCCGACACAGCATCATGGCCGTGCACCTCCTCGACTGCCTTGACCTCGTGTTCGAGCTGCTTGATGAGCGACAGGCAGAAATTGACGTATGCTGTCCGGATCGACCGGCAGAGCATGATGTCGAAGATTTTCCGCTGCCCGCGCATCAGGCGCTTGAAGCTGACCGCCGATATGCCGCATTGGCGGGCGAGCTTCGTGATGGCGCGATCCTCATCGCCCCACCCTTTGCATTCACGTTCAAACATCTTGCGGGCGAGTAGTGTCGCCTCTTCTGGGCTATATGCGTCGACTACGTACGACATCGCTTTCGCCTTATTCCCTGTTTTGAAATTGAACTTCGGTTGTGGTGTTTCTCTACCTGTCATGTTCGCCTGCCCTGCTAGATTGACCTTCGTCGAGCAGGCGGTGACAGGGTTATGCGTTCCCGCCTCTCGACGGGTGACTTGCCTGAAAGCTGAGCGTGGAACCTTGGGCTCGCAGGCGTGTGGAACGGAATGGAATGACGTTCTCCCCTACGGGGGCATCAGCGATGAGGACGCGCTCAGCAGCGGAAGCGCGAGCGTATCGGAAGGCCGCAGCCGTGAGGGCGACGACACATGAAACGATGACGGCGACAAGGATACCTTGAAGGATGACGAGCATTTACGCGGCCTCCACGATTGCAATTGAACCGGATGCAGTGCGTTGGATCAGCCCGTGGCTTTCGATCTTTACGACCATACGGTGCACGTTGCTGCGGGATGTCTGGCCCATGTGCTTTGCGATTGTCGCCAGCGACGGCGCGCATTCGTTCTCAGCGGCATAGGACCGGATGAAGTTGAGACACTGCCTCTGGCGAAGGGTCAGGGCTTCGATATGGGTGTCGGAAAGCTGCCGGCGGATCTCCTCGGCCAGAGCCGGATCCTCGCTGATAAGCTTCTTCGCGGCGGCTGCGATGTTGGTCATGCGTCCACCGTCTGCGTCTGACCGGTCAACATGGCCTGGAAGACGCTGATGTCGGTCTTGCGAGTGACGATGGGGCGGAAACGGTACGGGAAAAACCCTACTTCCATCCGGCCATTGTCCCAGTTCTCGACGGGGTTAACGACCTCCTTGAGGCGAAGGAGGATGCACTTTTGGCCGGTAACGCCCACCACCAACTCAACGTCGCGAACCGTGTAGACGGAACCCTTGGTCGGGGTGTTAACGAGAAACGCAAAGCTGTCTTCAAAGCTATCGTCAATGCAAACGACCTTCTGGCCGGCTTGGAACTTGCACTCCATGGTTCAGGCTCCCGATCCGCAGTCGTCGAGGAAGATGTGCTTGTGGACTATGAGGCCGGACGCAGGCGGTTCAACGCTCTCAGCGTTCGCCAGTTGGGCTTTGCCCGTCACTGCAGCAACTGCGCCGACGTCCGATTGGTTGAAGGGATGACTCGGCGTGACGAACTCCTGCCACGCGACAGACTGCTCGCGCGTTGCGAGGCCAACCCACCGGCCAGAGCCGAACTTGTCATGCCAGTGTGTCTTGATGACCTTGCCGCACTTGGTTGCGAGCCAGAGGTCTCGATCAGTCGGAGCTTCGGAAACGTTCTGGTTCCAGGTCATGCTGCGGACTCCGGCATGAGCGCTTCGACGTCGACGCCAGTAGCCTTGCTGATGGACAGAGCGAGAGGCAGAGAGGGGGTCGCCTGCCGCCGACGGATTTTGGTGATCATCGAGCGGTCGCATTTCACCAGAGCCGCCAGCGCCGCATCGGTCGTGCCCGTCTCGTCCATGTGTTCAGCGAGTGTTTTCATGTCGCCAAATGTGAATGTGATGAACGTGAATGTCAAGCACAATGTGAATGGGAATGCATGGAGAGTGTTCAAGGGCCATGAGATAATCCGGCTATGGCACCTGTGAAGAAAGAATTGGCCCCGTTGGGCCGAACCTACATCGTCGAGTGGCGCGAGGCGCGCGGGCTGACCCAAGAGCAGCTTGCCGAAGGCATCGATTTGTCGCGCAGCGCGCTATCAAAGATTGAAACATCCGACGCGCCCTACACTCAGCGAACGCTGGAAAAGATGGCAGCCGTGTTGAAGTGCAAGCCCTATGAGCTGCTCATGCCTTTTGCTGAGGAAGAGGCAAAATCACCTGAGACGGCGCTACGCTCGGCTATGCTTGCCTACGGAGTTGATCATACGCAACTCGACTTGGCGGTTAGCATCATCGGCCGGTTCGTTCTCACGAGGGCATCCGGGGAGCAATCAGGACAAAGCCAGTCTGATGATCAATCTCAACACGCCAGTCGCCGCCGTGAACCAACGCCATGAGAGATGAGATTTCCGCGGCCTTGCGCTTGATAACGATCTCGGGTGGGGCCGGTGGAACAGCGCCTGCCGCCTCGAACAGATTCGCCACTATCTCGTCATTGCGAGTTTTATACTTCGGCCGAATTTGGTGAATGATCGCCACTGAAATTCCCTACGCCTGGCCAACCAGAACTAGAACCAATAGTGAACAAAACTGGAGTCCAGTTCAAGCGGGAAAGGATGGCGACGGGCTAGAGAACGCCCAAGCGATTGAATCAAGGGGCTAATATTTTGGGATCGCTTCCAGGTTTCATATCTGAACTTGTTCGCGCCGCAAACGAATTCAGCAGGATCGGCGATTTCGAAAAACGCCGGCTGCTCGATCGCGCGTATCGGACGGTGGAGGAAATGCGGGCGGAGATAAAACCGTCGGAAAGGCGGGGATCCGATTATGACTCGGCGATCGATTTCCTGACGATGTCCAGATCTCCGGAAAGCTTCACCACTGACGAGATCAAGGAAGCCCTGCTCGATGCAGCGGACATGCTCCGAACATTGAAGATCGTTTTGGACGCAAAGGAAGAGGTCTTGAGAGGGGAATAGGGCCGATCTCCACCCTTCCAATTACTCCCCTCAGTGCAAGAACCTGAAAATAGATATCTAGAAACGTTATTTAGCCTACCGTTATTAGGGGGGGCGCTAGTGCACTCTCGCCAAGGGGGCGCTAGCGCACCCTAGAGAGCTTCCCAGGCAAAGATCAGGCGGTAGTGATTGACGGCACGATTCCGTCTTCCGCGCTGAACCTGCTCTTTCTCGATCAACCCCTCGTCGATCAGTTTCCCGACGGCTCGCTTCACTGTCGAAGGGTTCAAATTCAGATCCTTCGCGATCGTCTTTTGCTGGTGCTTGGTGTGGTTGTCGCGCCGGTTCATATGCACGGCAATGAAAATTCCCACCCGCTGACAATCTGCTGAAAGGTATGGCCGCCCCAATACGTGGCGGATCCATTCGTCGCGGTTGCGGTACCAAAGGCCCGCTTCGGATAATTCTGGCTGGTTTTGCATGCCGGGAAGCTACGCCGTCTTCACCCCCTTCGTCAAATGAATGTTCATGTCATTCACTTTTGCGCTTGACTGATTTGTGAATGCGATGCACATTAGCCCTCACAGCAGCCGACTGAGCCCGCTCTAAGCGAAGTCCGCAAAACGGTCTGCTGGACCCAAAACGAGGATGACGGCGATGCAGCACATTCGATCAATCGAGACGGAACAGTCCAAGCGGGACGCCCGCTGGAACGCAGCTCGCACGATCGACGACTGCAACGCCTACATGGCGATCGAAGCCCAGCGTATGGGCGCGCTCGCTGCTCCTCACATCGAAGCCAACGCCTGGAAAGGCCCGTCGTGGGTCCGTGGCGCGACCTCTGCTCGTCGCGGTCACTACGACTATGCCCGCCAGATTATGGGCATCACGAACGAGGATCAGTTCTATGCGTAACCTCTCCTACGCAGATGCCCTCCGCGCTCTCAACCGCGCCGCATGGGATGCCGTCACCGCCAGCAAAGGCGTCGTGACCGAGGGGAACCCGGATTACCGGGTCCTTCGTGACATGGCTCGCGAGACGGACCGGCTCGTCGACGAACTGCCGAGCCGTATGGCCGACTTCTCCGGCGAGGTTCCGGCGCTTCAGTCTGCTCTCGTACAGGGAGCTCGGATCTGATGAGCCAGCGCATCCCCACCGGCGGCCCCGCTTTCCCCGGCAACCACAGCTACATCGACGGCATGCCGTCCAATTACGAAGGCATGACGCTTCGCGACTGGTTCGCAGGACAGGCTGTCCAGGCAGTCGTCACGCAATGCGGGTCGGACTCCGACGTCCATCGGTACGCCGGCGGCCCAGCTCAATATTTCGCGATGAAGGCCTACGAACTCGCGGACGCCATGATCGCCGAGAAGTTCAAGGCCGACGAGATCAACATGCAGGCACGGAAAGAGGAGATGGATGATGACCGTCCCTTCTGAAATCCAGGCCCGCCTCGCCGACATCAACGCCCGCTGCGCAGCCGCTCAGGCCGATCGCGACCGGCAGTTTTCACCCTTATCGGTCTCCACATGCTGGTGATCGTCGGCGCCCTCTTCCTCTTCGTATCGATCCCGAGCTGCAACGAAGGCCTCCGCCAGCAGCAGCTTGCCAATCAGGAGAACGTTTCCCATGGCTGAACAGTCAATCGGCGCGCTCGCGTCCAAAATCGTCGGCCCGTGGGGCTGGTGGCAGGCTGCGCTCAAGAACCCTGCCGCGATCGGCAAGACGCTGCCCGTTCATGATGGCGATGCTCAGCAGGGCTACTACCGCGCCAAGAACAAGGACAAGACCTTCGACCCGGTCGCGATCTTCTATCCGGAAGGGTCGGAGCAGTTGGTTGCCTACCGAGCCGGCCGCGAGGTTCGCGCCGAAGACATCTGGTCGTGGTGCTGCCGGTATCCGGTGACATACGAGGCCTACAACGCCGCGCTCGAAGGCAAGGGCTGGCCTGACGACGACAAGGTCGTTGCCGCCCAGTTGGCTCCCGCGCCTGCTCCGGCCGATGAGCCGACGATCGGAGACAACTCCGGCGAGGTCGACGAAGCCACCACACTCAAGGATCAGATCGAAGCCGCCCTCGCCGGCATGAAGGCTTACGAGAAGATCACCGACGACAAGACCGCCGAGAAGGCGCTGTCGCTTCGCAACCGGCTGAACGAACTCTCCCGCGAGGCCGACAAGATCCGCACCCGAGAGAAGGAACCGCACCTGGAAGCCGGCAAGGCCGTCGACGCCAAGTGGCAGCCGCTGGTTAAGAAGGCGAAGGCTGGCGCGGATCAGGTCCGCGATGCGATGTCGACGTGGGAGACTGTCAAGCTGCAGCGCCGCCGCGAGGAAGAGCGCAAGCAGCAGGAAGCGGCCCGCGCCGCCGAGGAAGCCCGCAGAGCCGCTGAACAGCCCTCTGGCGAGCAGCAGGGCGAAACCGCGGTCCTCGAAGCTCCCAAGGTCGACGTGCAGCCGGACACGGCACCCAGCACCATTCGCGGCTCGTACGGCAAGGCTGCAAGCGTGTCCGCCAAGACCGTCGTGAAGGACGTGACCGACTGGCCGGCGCTCGCCGTCTACATGTCGAGCCATCCGGAAGCGCAGGCTCTTCTGCGGCAGCTCGCCCAGCGTGCGATCGACGCCGGCCGGACGGTACCGGGGATCACGGTCGAAGAAGTCGCGACGGTGCGCTGATGTTGGTCCGCCTCTTCCTCATCATTTTCACGCCGCCGTTCATGGTGTGGGTGTTCGTTGCCGAACTGTGGCGCGAGGTCAAGCAAGCGCCTTGGTACGCATGGACCGAATGCCGGATCGAGTTCGATGCCGTGCGCCGCGCGTGGCGAACCAAAACCCTCATCAGCAAGGATTGACCGATGACCGATCTGTTCACGCCTGCCCGCCTCGTCGCTGCCGTCCGCTTCAAGTGGCAGAAGGGCGAAGATACCAAGACCTACGACTATTTCGTTCCGGCCGGACTCGAACTCGCACCCGGCGACCGCGTCGTTGTCGAGACGAAGCGCGGCGAGACCGAGGTCGAGGTCGTCGAGGTCAAGGCCGCATCCGACAAGGCCGAGAAGACGATCATCCGTCGCGCCGATCCGGCCCCGGGCGCCTCGGAAACTCCCGCCGCCGCTCCCGTAGAGGATTTCAATTTCTGATGAACGCCATCGCCCAAATCCAGCCCTCGCGGCTTCCCATCGCTTCGTCCGTCGCCAGGGAGTTCAATATCCAGCCGGCGGAATGGCGCGTACTGGTCGAGCAGATCTTCCCGAACGCCAAGACGGTTGAAGCCGTCACCATGGCGCTTTCCTACTGCCGCGCCCGCAACCTCGATATCTACAAGAAGCCCGTTCACGTCGTGCCGATGTGGTCCAGCGCGCTCGGAAAGATGGTCGAGACCGTTTGGCCAGGCATCGCCGAGATCCGAACCACTGCGGCTCGCACCGGCGAATATGCTGGCATCGACGAAGTCCAATTCGGTCCGATGGTCGATCGCACGTTCTCCGGCCAGACCGGGAGCGGCAACCGCGCCGAGACGATCACGAAGACGGTCAAGTTTCCTGAGTGGGCCAGCGTCGTCGTCTACCGGTTCGTGAAGGGCCAGAAAATCGCCTTCCACACCAAGATCTTCTGGGAAGAGACTTACGCCAGCGTCGGCAAGTCCGACGTCCCGAACGACATGTGGGCGCGACGGCCCCGTGGCCAGTTCGACAAGTGCGTTGAAGCGGCAGCGTTGCGCAAGGCGTTCCCGGAAGAAGTAGGCAGCATGTATGCGGCCGAGGAAATGGAAGGCCGTGTCATTGACCACGACCGCAACGAGAAGGCCACTCCCGAGCCTCCAAAGCCGCCAGCACCTCCTGCGCCGCCGGCTGAAGATGAACCTGCTGTCGAAGACGCAGTCGTCATCGAGCACGATGAACCGACAGTCGAGGAAGTCGCAGCAGCCAATGCGGAGGTCATAGACGATACGACCTATTTCGAGCAGCTCGAAGACGCGCTCGCCGTCGTTTCCGACTTGGCTTCCCTCGAAGAAGTCTGGACCGAGTTCGATACGATGGCTCGCTTCGACGGCAAGCCGCAGGCGGAAACCAACCAGGCGATCGCCAAGGCGATCCGCAAGCGCGCCGAGAAGCGCATCGGGGGTGCCTCGTGAAGGTCTGCTCTATTGATGGGTGCGGTAAACCCGCGAAGGGCCGCGGCTGGTGCGCAATGCATTGGAGGCGCTGGCGGACTACCGGAGATCCATCCAAGACGAACGGTACTCCTCAGGGCGAGCCTCAGAGGTTCTTGAAGGAAACTGCCTTCAGGTACGAAGGGGACGTATGTCTTATTTGGCCCTATGGGGTGGATAATAACGGCAACGCGCGCGTCTGGAATGGCTCTCGAATGGAGGCTGCGGCGCGTCTCGTATGTCGGCATGCGAACGGGCCAGCCCCATCGAAGCAACATGAGGCAGCCCACTCGTGCGGGAAGGGCCACGTCGGATGCATTACGAAGAAGCATCTGCGGTGGAAAACCCACGCCGAAAATATGGCGGAGATGGTGGACCACGGGCGCTCCACCAGAGGAGAGAAATCCACCTCAGCGAAGCTAACCCGCGAGCAGGTAGCAGAAATCAGGTCTCGCCGTGGAACAGCTCTCCAGAGGGAAATAGCTGACGAGTTCGGTGTAGCCAACACAACCATCTGCAAAATTCAAATTCGCCAAGCTTGGGAGTGGCTCAATGACCAAAACTGAGTATCCGGCTCTAAGAATGACGATCGACGGCGGCCGGCTCATCCCGGCCGGCCCCTTCGACGCAGAGCGCCTCAACAGCTATCGCCGCGGCACCGTCGTTTATGTCCGCTTCACCGAAGAGAAAGACCGCGTCCTGATCAGAAAATGGTTCGCCGTGCTCGGCCTGGTGCTCAAGCAGTGTCAGACTCCGTGGAAAACACGCGACGAGGCTCACGAGGCGATCAAACTGGCGCTCGGCATCGTCAATCTCTCCAAGACGGTCGGCGGCGACTACATGCAATATCCCCGCAGCCTTTCCGAGCTCGAGGATCCTGAACTGCAGGAAGCGCTCGACCAGATGATCGAGCTGCTCAGCCATATGACCGGCGTTGATGTCGCGACACTCCGCAAAGAGACGGCGCATGTCGACGAAGAGCCGGCGCACGATCCGCAAACCGGCGAGATCATCGAAGGCGAGGTCCTGCCACCCGAAACACAGAATTCCGACGCACCACCCCCGCCGTCGGATGAGCAGCACGTCGAGCCACAGACGTCTGCCGAGGAGGCCGGTACCACCCCCGAGCCGGTCTCCTCCCCCGATCCTGATGCTTCTGCCGCCGTTGAAGCATCGGACAGTGCCGGCGATCCTCCCCCCGCCCCTTCAGGATCGCAGGCACCTGAAACAGAGAACGATCTCCTGATCCAGTTCGCTCGCGATGTTCTGCCTATGGCCGCCGACACGACCATCTCGCCCAGTGCGACGAAAGCCGTCGAGAAGGAGTGGGCGCCGCTGATCATGGCTATGTCCGCAGATGGTATCGCCAAGGCGCGGACCATCAGTGAATCCATGCGGGCGATCTCGAACAGTCCGGCGAAGCTTGGGCCGGCGCTGGAGCACTTCGCGCACGCCCTGGAGACGACCGTCGAAGTCCTGAGAGGTGACGACAATGGGTGAAATCACCAAAATTGAGTGGTGCGACCATACCTTCAACGGATGGATTGGTTGCACGAAAGTCTCGCCGGCGTGCGACGGATGTTACGCCGAGAACCTCATGGCGAACAGGTATAAGCGCGTGGAGTGGGGCGCCGGTGAAGATCGCGCTCGCACCAGTACGGGCAATTGGCGCAAGCCGATTGCCTGGAACAAAGCAGCGCAGATAGCCAGAACACGCCCGTTCGTCTTCTGCTCGTCCCTCGCCGATGTCTTCGACAACGAAGTCGATGAGAAATGGCGCTATGACCTGATGAACCTCATCGAGGCCACGCCGCAGCTCATCTGGCTGCTTCTCACAAAGCGCATCGGCAATGTCATGAAGATGACGGACCCGTCTCGCGGGAACCGAATGCTGCCGCGGAATGCCGCCATAGGGGCGACGATCGCCAACCAGCCGGAGTACGATCGGGACCGGATGAAGCTCTGGGAAGTGAAGGAATCACTTGCCCCCATGTTCACCTTTGGCAGTTATGAGCCCCTGCTCGGTCGCGTCATCCTCGACAAGTACGCACCGGACTGGATCATCACCGGTGGCGAAACGGATCAGGGGTCGCACAAAGCACGCGACACCGACACTGACAACTTCCGATATCTGCGAGACCAGAGCCGCGAACTCGGTCGGGCCTTCTTCATGAAGCAGATGCCGCGCAAAGCGCCGATCCCGGATGATTTGCTGATCCGCCAGTGGCCGATCGAGCGCGGGAGGATCGCGGCATGAGTGATCTCCCGATTCTCTTCTCCGCGCCGATGGTGCGCGCGATACTTGACGGACGGACGACGCAGACCCGGCGCATCCTTACCGGCTTGGGCGATCAGCCGATCGTCGAATATGACGGCATGTTCATGTGGAAGCAGGGATATCGTTGGGGGCCAGTTCCAGACCCGAAGTTTCCGCCGGGCGTCCGCTGCAAAGTCGGAGATCGCCTCTATGTCCGCGAGCACTGGCGGACGTTTGTCAGCCTAAACAATGTTGCCCCACGCGATCTATTGCAGCCCGGCAAGGGCGCGGGCATTCGCTACGAGGCAGATGGACACGGCCTCGCCCTGACGGCAGCCGGAGAACGATGGGAAGGCCCTCGGGATGATGCTGCGGCGTTCGGCAAGCACCGGCGGGCCATGCATATGCCGAAGTGGGCATCGCGGATCACCCTGACCGTCACCGATGTCCGCATCGAACGGCTGCAGGACATCAGCGACGATGACGCGATAGCCGAAGGCATCGAGTTCAATCCACGCCTGGATCCGGTTGGCCAGTGCAAATGGCGGCACTACGGGAAAGAGAGCACGGGCATTTATCCGCCATCCGCCTCGTACGGCACGCTTTGGGACAGCATCAACGGCCCCGGTGCTTGGGACGATGACCCCTGGGTCGTCGCCTACACCTTCACCGTCCAGATGCAGAACATCGACCAGATCGCGAGGGCAGCATGATTCCCTCCGAAGAACTCACCGCCGTCTTCAAGATGCACACCGTCGGCGGCAGCCCGTTCACCCGCCGCCAAGCGATCAACATCGCCGACTGGTTCAACGTCACCCCGAAACAGATCGTCGCCCAGCTTGAGGCGGCCAAGCTCATCCCGGAAGGGTCTTGGGACTGGTTCGCGACGATCGGCGGAATCACGGTCGATCAGATCCGGGAAGTTCGGGAGGGACGCGCCAATGGCTAACGACCTCACCCGGCCAATCGATGGCATTGAGAACCGTACAGCGCAGGATGGACCGCAACTGCAGCATGTTCCTTCAGTAACGCAGCATCCTAATGTTGAAAGATCAAAGCGGGAACAAACAGGCACAAAAAAGAGCCCCGCGCTGGCGGGGCAAGAGTTGACATTTGGAAAGGGCCGCCAGGGCGGTGTGGGACAGTCACCGAGCGGCACTCGCGTAACGCACCATGCGAGAAAATGTTCCGGAGGAGGCAAGCGCAGCTATAAGCCTGACCTGATCGCGCCCACAGTACCGCAAGAGTTGTACTTCGATGGCGGCGTGGAGCGGTTTAGTAGCCTTCGGTGGCGACCGTGTGGACAACCCGGAGCAATGCCTCGTCAATGTCAGGCACATCGAGGAGAGAAGGATCGTTGGACAGCACTAGGAGCGCGCGCTCGGCAAGACGGGCAACATCGCCATCATCCGTTGCGAAATGTCTTGCGAACCGTCTCAATGTACTTGGTACAAGCTCTGACGTGTCGAGCATGTTGCACCCTCTTTTACGCGATCAGCAGGCGCGCTTTCACGCATCCGTTGATTGGCGCCAACAGCGCCACATTTTACGCTAACGCGCCTTCAGAGTCGATTGCGACGGGGGACGCACCATGAGCAGAAGCGTCCCTGAGTGGGTTGGCAAGCATGATGACCAGAAGGTGCCCGACCGCGTCCGGATCCGCGTGCTCGAGCGATATGGCCATAAATGCTATCTGACCGGCCGCGAGATCCGCTCAGGTGATCCCTGGCAGATCGAACATATTGTCTCGCTCATCCTCGGCGGCCAACACCGCGAGAACAACTTCGCCCCAGCCCTGTCTGAGCCGCACAAGGTCAAGACTGCTGTCGAGATGAAGGTGAAGTCGAAGATCGCCCGAATCGCCAAGAAGTCGTTTCTCGCTAAGAAAAAGTCCAGCCTGACGAATCCGCGGTTTAAGCGTCTCATGGACGGCACCGTGGTCGATCGTAGGACGGGGGAGGTTATCAGCAGATGAGCTTGCCATATTCCAACAGCACGTCCGGCCGATCCGCGATGGACGATATCCGCAAGACCATTCAGGCTTTCGGTTGCTCGAAGTTCGCGCCGATGGAAGATTTCAATGCTGGAACGGTCACCATCCAGTTCGAGTATCGGGGCCGGATGGTGCAGGTCACCGCCAGCGCGAAGGGATATGCAGCGGCCTGGCTGCGGCAGAACCCGTATTCAGCCCGCATGCGCATGTCGAAGGTCGAGCACGAGCGCCGGGCCTTGGAGAAAGGTCAGATCGCCGTCTGGTCGATCCTGCGCGATTGGATCAAGGGCCAGCTTACCGCGATCGAGACCGGAATCCTGTCGTTCGATGCGGCGTTTTTGGGACAGATCCTGCTGCCGACCGGAGAGACAGTTCACGAACGCATTTCGACGCAGGGGCTTTTGCCCGCGCCGGCCGACCAGCAGAAAGGGCAATGAGATGAGCGACAATCACCCCGCGATTGGCATCGCCAAGGCCGCCGAAGGCCCGAACATAGCCTTTATTGCCGACTGCCTGCGGAACTATGCGGCGCTCCTCGACGGTGGGAACGACGGCCTGGAACCGGATTACGCGAGCCCTCGCTACCGCGGGGGGAACGGAATGACCTCACCCCACAATATGTGCCTCGATCGCAGCGGCGATGAAGGCCTCTCGGGCCTCGTCAAGGGAACCGTAGCGCTGGATCGCAAGCCTGCACGCAGTCTTGGCTACTTCGAATTTTGGCCCTCTTTCCGCAGGCCACCTGTTCCAAAGTTGGTCCAGAGCCTCTTTCGGGCCGTCTATCGTCTCCGGCATGCCGTCACCAATCCGCACGATGACCGGAGTTTCCCAAAGGATTACTTCGGAAAAAACATCTCTCTGCTGGCTCATGTTTCTCCTCCAAACAAAGTTTGGCCGGATGATATTTTAGGTCAGAGAGCGGAGAGGACAATAAAAAAAGATAATCGCACCATTGTCTTTCTTGCGCAGACCCGACCTCCCTCTAAGGGGGAGGTGGGGACCTGATGAGCGATTTCCCCTACTGGCCGGCAGCCCTCGATCTGAAAACAGCGGCCGCATACTGCGGTTGCTGCCCCGAGACGTTCAAGCGCATCTGCCCGGTAAAGCCTATGCAATTCACGGAATCCACAAGGGGCGAAAGATATCTTCGCCTCCGCCTTGACGAATGGCTGGCTTCTATCGATCCAAACAAGCAGAATGCCGCCCCAGCGCGTAAGTTCGGGGACAGGCTCAATGGTGGTGCGAGTGAAGCTCGAAGGGCTTAACATCGTCAAAGCGCGGGAGAAGTGGTACGTCTACCCTCGCGCCGGCGGCGATGCCATTATAAGAGGCTTCGAGGGGACGCGCGATGAACTCGTCAAGCTGTTGGGCAATGCGCAGCCCATGGACGCCTACAATCGTCCGCGCATTATCAAGCGTTCAGCGAAGAGCTTCCCGATCGAGACCTTGGGCGGTTTCATCCACTGGTACACGAACGGCGATATAGACGCCGATCCGAAGGCCAGACAGGCTAAAGCCGGGAAGCTGGAAGACGGATACCCGAAATGGCAGACGCTGGCGTCATCCACCCGCGAAAGCTACCTGAAGGGGTTCGATTACCTCAGACCAGAATACGACAGCCCCCTTCGAGATATCACCCAGCCAGACCTCTACGAGGTGCGCGACAAGTGCGCCAATATGAAGTGGCCACGATTCGCGGATCTGATGATTGCCGCCCTCTCGTCCCTCTTCCGACAAGCGGTAAAGCGCGGCAAGATGCCGTTCAATCCCTGCCTCGGGATGGATAAAGCCCACAAGTCGGACCCGAACGCAAACCGGGAATGGGAGGCGGACGAGCTTCAATACGTGCGCGACAATGCGCCGCTCGAGGTTCTAATCCCTGTCATGCTCGCTCGATTCGCCGGCCTTCGAGGTCAAACGATCGTCGAGGTTAACCGGAAGCAGCTCAGACCACACCACCTCACCGGCCAGGCCGTGCGCTACAAGGCACGCAAGAACAACAAGATGGTCACCCTCCCCGTTCTGCCCGAACTGCAGACGTTCATCACGTCATTGAAAATTCAGCGCGCCGACGGACTGATATGCGTCCGTGACGACGGGAGCCTATGGCCATCTGAAAAGGAAATGCAGACGCGCGTAAGCCACTGGCTGAGAGACCAGGAGCGCGATGAGCACATCGGGAGCGGCACTACACTCCACGGCCTACGGGTGAGTTATGCGGCTTGGTGGAAGAGATCGACGGGAGCAAACAACAGGGAGATCGCCGATTTGCTCGGGGACGAGTCGGAGGCGATGGGCGCTCATTATACCCGCCACGTTGAAACAGAGGCGAATATCGCTCGGGCATTTAGCCGGGTGAAGAAAAATGACCCCTAAAATGTTTTGCAAAATCTCGTTTTGTTCTATCGTTTTCTATGTTGAAATTAAGCCATATCGTGCAAAACGCATGTAACGAATATTGCCTGATTTCAACGCGTTAGCGATTTATGCAAGAAATTTTAAGTCTCTTGCGTCTACCAGTTTCGCCACGCTCGCGCGCCGTCCAGATCAACGACTTGGGCGGATTCGTCAAGAAAATGTTTGCGCGACCCACGGCGACCGGAGAGCCTACCTAAGGTATCACCGTGTCAAAATAAAACGGCGGCCCCAAGGACCGCCGTCTCACAGAAAGATTTTAGCTGAACTCAGGCGAGCTTTGCAGTGATCTTGGCGACATGTGCGCCCTGATACTTGGCAGCTTCAAGCTCGATTGCCGAAGGCTGGCGCGAGCCGTCGCCGTTGGTGATAGTGGATGCGCCGTAGGGCGAGCCGCCCTTGACTTCTTCCGTGCCCATCTGCCCCTGGAAAGCATAGGGAAGGCCGACATAGGCCATGCCGTGATGCAGGAAGGTCGGGACGAAGCCGAGGATCGTCGATTCCTGGCCACCGTGCTGCGTGGCGGACGAGGTGAACATCGAGCCGACCTTGCCGACGAGCTTGCCGGTGAACCACAGGCTACCGGTCTGGTCCCAGAAATTGCGCATCTGCGAAGCGACCGTGCCAAAACGCGTGCCGGCGCCGACGATGATCGCATCGTAATCAGGCAGTTCGTCAACGGTGGCGATCGGCGCTGCCTGGTCGACCTTGTAGTAGGATGCTTTGGCGACTTCTTCCGACACCAGTTCCGGAACGCGCTTGACGACGACATCAGCGCCGGCGGATTTCGCGCCTTCGGCTACGGCATATGCCATGGTTTCGATGTGGCCATAAGCCGAGTAGTAGAGGACGAGAATCTTCGCCATTGTTATCTCCATCAAAGGATTGATTGAATTTCCTGACCGCAAGGGTTCTATCAGCGCATCCGGTTGAACACAGCCCTGCCCCGAAGAACTCACTGTTCACTGGCTGTAGACGAAAATTCACTTGCCCTTTCGTTTGGGGTTGAACGAGCCTTCAGTTTAGCCGCTTTGCCGTTTGCAAAACGGCTAAACGACGCTACCTATTTGCAAGCTTCACACCACGGAATATCCCCATGAGCAATGAGACCGTCGTTACCGCCGCCATGCTAGCCATCGGCGACGAGCTTCTTTCCGGCCGTACCAAGGACAAGAATATCGGCCACCTCGCCGACATGCTGACCATCTCGGGCATAGACCTGAAGGAGGTTCGCATCGTCGCCGACGAGGAGGATGCGATCGTTGAGGCGCTAAACGCGCTCCGCGGCAAATACGACTATGTCTTCACCTCCGGCGGCATCGGACCGACGCATGACGATATCACTGCGGATGCCGTCTCGAAGGCTTTCGCCGTGCCCTGCGAACATGATGCGGCGGCGATGGCGCTGCTCGCCGAGATGTACAGGCGCCGCGAGATGGAATTCACCGAGGCTCGTCAGCGCATGGCACGCATGCCACGCGGTGCAGCCCATATCGCCAACCCGGTTTCGACCGCGCCCGGTTTTGTCATCGGCAATGTCTATGTGATGGCCGGCGTTCCGCAGGTGTTTCAGGCGATGGTCGACAATGTGCTGCCGACGCTGCGGACGGGCACGCCCGTCGTCTCGCTCGCCATCGCCTGCCCATATGGCGAAGGGGAGATAGGCACGCCGCTGGCGGCGATCCAGAAGGCGCATCCGGAGACCAGCATCGGCTCCTATCCGCGTTACGTGGGGCAGAAATTTTCGACCGAGATCGTGGTGCGTGGTCGCTCGCAGGATATAGTCGAGGCTGCGGGTGCGGACGTGCGGGCCATGATCGAGGATATCAGACGCAGGAAGGACATTGCCGAAAACCATTCGGCGGAAGCGTGAAGACTGTGTGCGGCCTTGATCCCGGTCAAGGAACCGCCCCGCATTCCCGAGCATTTCTTTCCTCGCGGACCATCATTTCAGCCGCAACGGAGAATTGATATGTCTTATAAAACCATTCTCGCCATTCTGGATACAGCAGACAATAGTGGCGCTGTTGCCGATTTCGCCTTTGCCATCGCCGCAGAAAGCGGCGCCCATGTGATCGGCCTACATGCCGAAACGATCGCCGCCGTCCCGCTGGTCGCGCCGATGGAAATTCCCGATCCGGTCGCCGTGCAGGCGCTTCAGGACATGGCCCATGCCGAGACCATCGAGGTCGAGCGTATCTTCCGTGCCCGTGCCGATGCTGCAGGCGCTTCCTTCGAATGGCGAGCTTTTGTGACGTCGACCGGATACGGCTCTGCACCGCTGATCGAAAGCGCGCGCAGTGCCGACCTGCTGATCGCCTCGCAGGCTGATCCGGCACGGCCCTCCGACAGCCACGTGGACGTCGACGAATTCCTGTTCGAGAGCGGCCGGCCGGTGCTGATGATCCCCTACATCATCCGCCAGCCGAAGCCGATCAAGCGTGTGCTGATTGCCTGGAACGGCTCGAAGGAAGCAACGCGAGCCTGCTTCGATGCCCTGCCGATATTGAAGGCCGCTGAAGCCGTAGAGATCTTCTCCGTCGATCCGGCCGAGACCGCAACCCGATCGGCGACGACTGCCGGCGCGGAGATCGCCGCAACGCTTGCACGCCACGGCGTGAACGTGACGCTCGCCACGGCCGCAAGTGGCGACAAGAACGCCTCGCACGTCATCGAGAACCGGCTTTCGGACGACAGCATCGACCTTCTCGTCATGGGTGCCTACACGCATTCCTGGCTGTGGCAGACGATCTTCGGTGGCACGACGAAGACACTTTTGCAGTCCATGACGGCGCTGACATTGCTGTCGCGTTAACGTCGCTCTTGCGTTTTGCCTCCAAATCCCGCTAATTGCGGCGACCGATGATATCAGGCTTCGGCATCCATCGCGCAGTTCCGGCTGCGCGATTTGCGTTTTGCCAGCCGATACCCACGCGGTCGCCGGCAAACGGCGTGTTGTTTTTTCATGCCGCGGAGTAACCCGATGTCCCTTCCCGATAAAGCCTTCCCCGTTTCCTGGGATCAGTTCCACCGTGATGCGCGTGCGCTTGCCTGGCGGCTTGCCGGACTCGGCCAGGAGTTCAAGGCGATCGTCTGTATCACCCGTGGCGGCCTCGTTCCGGCGGCGATTATTTCGCGCGAGTTGAACATCCGCCTCATTGAGACGGTCTGCGTCGCGTCCTATCACGACTACGTCAATCAAGGCGACATGGTGCTGCTCAAGGGCATTGCGCCTGAACTGATGGAAAACGGCGGCGAAGGCGTGCTTGTCGTCGACGATCTCACGGATACCGGCAAGACAGCCGCTCAGGTGCGTGGCATGCTGCCGAAGGCGCATTTCGCCTGCGTCTACGCCAAGCCGAAGGGCGTGCCGACGATCGATACCTTCATCACCGAAGTCAGCCAGGACACCTGGATCTACTTCCCCTGGGATATGGGCTTCACCTACCAGGAGCCGATCGCCAAGGGCGCTCGCGGCTAACAGCCCATGCCGCGAGTAACCTCCGGCTTTACGACCGAAAATTGTCCCAATATTTGTCTCCCCGATAGCAGCTTCCAGCCCCGTTCGGTAACGTCCATTTTATTTTATTAGCATAGGCTCAGGCAACTACCGGTCGCAATAACCGGATATAAAGTGTAGCTGAATGCGGTTGGGGAAACGCAATGGCGTGCTGGGGCAAGATACGAACGGCAGCGGCCTTCGGGCTGATCGGCTGCCTGTTTCCTTATACGCCTGCCGGGGCCGAGCCGGCCTATATCAGCGTCGTGCGCGAATATGTCGAAACATTCGTCCGGCCGGTGGTTAAGGCTCCCGTCGTCCTGAAGGCGATCGAGGAGCAGAACGCCAGATTCAGCGATGTCAGCGAGATGGACATGCGGGTGCTGGACGAAACCTACCAGGCGGAGGTCGCCCAGGGCAATTTCCAGATGGTCAGGGCGCTGGTGGCGAAATCCGTCTCGCATTATCTCAAATCGAAGCAGGATGATTCGCAGGGAACGATCCTCGAATTCTTCGTCACCGACTGTCACGGGCTGAATGTCGGACAGAGCACCATCACGACAGACTACTGGCAGGGCGACGAGGATAAGTTTCTGCAAACCTTCGCCCGCGATTCGCAGGAGATCTATATCAGCCCGGCGGAGCGCGACGAGTCGACCCAGCTTCTGGAAACCCAGGCAAGCTTCGTGATCACCGACGAGGCGGGCAAGCCGATCGGCACGGCGACCGTCACGATTGCCATCGACGCCCTCTAGAAAGTGCTGATTTCCCTCAACGAATCGCCATGCGCATTTGCGTCTCAAAAGCCATCCTAACTTTTACCGCAGCCGGTTTTTTTGGCATTCCGGCCTCTTCCTAGCCTGGTCGTTGCTGCAAGCCCTTGTATTTTCAGGCTTACCCGACTTTCCCCAGTCTTCACAAGGCCATCCACAAGATGTTGTGGTTAGCATTCGGTTAAGTTCCACCCCTTGACGGAATCAGCCGTTTCAAACTTAATGTTTCAGATGTTGCGGCGGCGACTGAACCGGAGGTAACGAGACCGGTTCTCCCAAGGAAAATTAAACGCAGAATCAGGGTGTTGGACCGCCGAACGCGGTGACGCCTGCAGGATTTTTTGCGCCTTTTTCCAGCCTCAAAAAGCGACATCGGGGACTGGTAAAAATAAGCTGTTAACACTATATTTAGTGTTTGCAGCCAGCCTCACCACAAGATACAGGACAGACATCTCCGGATGACATCCTGTCACAAGACGGAACGAGCACTGGCCGCGCGAAGGGACAACGCGTAGCCGGACGGGAATTTTGCGCCCTTTCGGGTGCCAACAAGAGGTTAAGAACATGCGCATCGAACGTCGGTTTACGAAGGCTGGTCAAGGCGCCTATGCGGATATCGAATTCCGCAAGGCGACGAGCGAGATCAAGAACCCGGATGGGTCGATCGTTTTCCGCCTCGAGAACATCGAAGTTCCCGCGCAGTTTTCCCAGGTCGCCACCGACGTCCTGGCGCAGAAATACTTCCGCAAGGCCGGTGTCCCTGCCCGCCTGAAGAAGGTTGAGGAGAACAGTGTCCCCTCCTTCCTGTGGCGCTCCGTTGCCGACGACGCTGCGCTGAAGGATTTGCCGAAGGACGAACAGACCGGCTCGGAAATCGACGCGCGCCAGGTCTTCGATCGTCTCGCCGGCACCTGGACCTATTGGGGCTGGAAGGGCGGCTATTTCTCTTCCGAGGAAGATGCGGCAGCGTTCAAGGATGAGCTTGCCTATATGCTCGCCACGCAGCGCGTTGCCCCGAACTCCCCGCAGTGGTTCAATACCGGCCTGCACTGGGCCTATGGCATCGACGGCCCCGGCCAGGGCCATTTTTATGTCGATCCCTTTACCGGCAAGATTACCAAGTCCAAGTCTGCCTACGAACATCCGCAGCCGCATGCCTGCTTCATTCAGTCCGTCGAAGACGATCTCGTCAACGAAGGCGGCATCATGGACCTCTGGGTTCGTGAAGCGCGTCTCTTCAAATACGGCTCCGGGACCGGCTCCAACTTCTCCATGCTGCGCGGCGAAGGCGAAAAGCTTTCCGGCGGCGGCCGCTCCTCCGGCCTTATGAGCTTCCTGAAAATCGGCGACCGGGCTGCCGGCGCCATCAAGTCTGGCGGTACGACACGCCGTGCGGCCAAGATGGTCGTCGTCGATATCGACCATCCCGATATCGAGGAATACATCAACTGGAAGGTCAAGGAAGAGCAGAAGGTTGCCGCTCTCGTGACCGGCTCCAAGGTCGTCGCCCAGCATCTGAAGGCGATCATGAAGGCCTGCGTCAATTGCGAAGGCGACAATGGCGACTGCTTCGACCCTGCCAAGAACCCCGCCCTGAAGCGCGAAATCCGCGCTGCCAAGAAGGATCAGGTTCCGGAAAACTATGTCCAGCGCGTCATCCAGTTCGCCCGCCAGGGCTACAAGGACATGGAGTTCAAGACCTACGACACGGACTGGGATTCGGAAGCCTATCTCACCGTTTCGGGCCAGAACTCCAACAACTCCGTCTCGATCAAGGACAACTTCCTGCGCGCTGTCGAGGAAGATGGCGATTGGAACCTGACCGCCCGCAAGGACGGCCGGGTGATGAAGACGCTGAAGGCCCGCGATCTCTGGGAAACGATTTCCTATGCCGCCTGGGCATCGGCCGATCCGGGCATCCACTTCAACACGACGATGAACGACTGGCACACATCGCCGGCCGGCGGCCCGATCCGGGGCTCGAACCCGTGCTCGGAATATATGTTCCTCGACGACACCGCCTGCAATCTTGCCTCGTTGAACCTCCTGCAGTTCAAGGACAAGGCGACGAAGCGCATCAATATCGGCGACTACGAACATGCCGTTCGTCTGTGGACCGTCGTGCTCGAAGTCTCGGTCATGATGGCGCAGTTCCCGTCGAAGCGCATTGCCGAGCTTTCCTACGAATACCGCACGCTCGGCCTCGGCTACGCCAATATCGGCGGCCTGCTGATGTCGACGGGTATCCCTTATGACAGCTCCGAGGGCCGCGCCATTGCCGGTTCGCTGACGGCGATCATGACCGGCGTCTGCTACGCGACATCGGCCGAAATGGCTGCCGAACTCGGACCATTCCCGAACTTCGCGCCGAACCGCGAGCACATGCTTCGCGTCATCCGCAACCACCGCCGCGCTGCGCATGGCGAAAACACAGGCTACGAGGCGCTTTCCGTGAACCCGGTCGCGCTGATCCATTCGGAAAACCCCGACCAGGATCTCGTAGCCCATGCGAAGTCTGCCTGGGACAAGGCGCTTGAGCTCGGCGAAAAGCACGGCTACCGCAACGCGCAGGTCTCGGTTATCGCACCGACCGGCACGATCGGCCTCGTCATGGATTGCGACACGACCGGCATCGAGCCTGACTTCGCTCTGGTGAAGTTCAAGAAGCTCGCCGGCGGCGGCTACTTCAAGATCATCAACCGCGCCGTTCCGGATGCGCTGCGCACGCTCGGCTATTCCGAAAGCCAGATCGCCGAGATCGAAGCCTATGCTGTCGGCCACGGCAATCTGAACCAGGCTCCGGCCATCAATCCCTCGACGCTGAAGACCAAGGGCTTTACCGACGAGAAGGTGGAAGCCGTCAATGCCGCTCTGAAGAGCGCCTTCGATATCAAGTTCGTCTTCAACCAGTGGACGCTCGGCGCCGACTTCCTCAAGACCACTCTGAAGGTCTCCGACGAACAGCTCGGCGACATGAGCTTCAGCCTGCTCGACCATATCGGTTTCTCGAAGAAGGACATCGAGGCTGCCAACATCCATGTTTGCGGTGCGATGACGCTGGAAGGCGCGCCTTTCCTCAAGAAGGAGCACCTGCCGGTTTTCGATTGCGCCAATCCGTGCGGCAAGATCGGCAAGCGTTATCTCTCGGTCGAAAGCCATATCCGCATGATGGCGGTTGCCCAGCCCTTCATCTCGGGTGCGATCTCCAAGACGATCAACATGCCGAACGAGGCGACCGTCGAGGATTGCAAGAACGCCTACATGATGTCCTGGAAGCTCGGCCTGAAGGCGAACGCCCTCTACCGTGACGGCTCCAAGCTTTCCCAGCCGCTCAACGCCTCGCTGATCGAGGACGAGAGCGACGAGGATGCGCTTGAGGATCTGATCCAGCAGCCGGCAGCGGCCCAGGCCGTGACGGTGACCGAGAAGATCATCGAGCGCGTGATCGAGCGTGTTTCCCGCGAACGCGAGAAGCTGCCGAACCGCCGCCAGGGCTATACCCAGAAGGCTGCCGTCGGCGGTCACAAGGTCTACCTGCGGACCGGCGAATTCGGCGACGGCCGTATCGGCGAGATCTTCATCGACATGCACAAGGAAGGTGCCGCCTTCCGTGCGATGATGAACAACTTCGCCATCGCCATCTCGCTTGGTCTGCAATATGGCGTGCCGCTGGAAGAATATGTGGAGGCGTTTACCTTCACCAAGTTCGAGCCGGCCGGCATGGTCATCGGCAACGACGCGATCAAGAACGCCACGTCGATCCTCGACTACGTGTTCCGCGAACTCGCCGTCTCCTATCTCGGCCGTCACGATCTCGCCCATGTCGATACGTCTGATTTCTCCAACACGGCGCTCGGCAAGGGTATCCAGGAAGGCAAGACGAACCTGCTTTCCACCGGCTGGACCCGCGGCTACAAGCCGACGCTGGTCTCCAATACCGGCATCGAACGTCAGGGCGGCGAGCCGAAGGGTGCGGCAACTGCGGCCCCTGCCCGCGCTTCCTCGACCGGCTCGGTGACGTCGTTTGCTGGTGCTGCCGCCCGCAAGCTGGAGCCGACAGTGGCGATTTCGACTTCCGAAATCGTCGCCTTCAAGCGCGACTATGAAGAGCGTGCCAAGGAATTGGCAGAAGAGATTGCCGAAGAGGTGATCGAGGAAACCGGCACCGAGGCAACCGCCCTCTTCTCCGACAAGGCCGCAGCCGACGCTGCCTCCGCCAAGACGGAAGCCAAGAAGGTGGAAGCCGAACGCCGCGCCCGCTCGATCATGCAAGGCTACACGGGCAACATGTGCGGCGAGTGCCAGAACTTCACGATGGTGCGCAACGGCACCTGCGAGAAGTGTGACACATGCGGCGCGACGAGCGGCTGCAGCTGATTTCTTCGGGAAAATTCAGGTCGGAGCAGACCCACCAGAAAGCAACTCCAGGCGCGCAAGTGCCTGGAGTTTTTCGTTCGGAGGCGATTGGTATCTCATGGGATTTGCCAGGCTCAGACCATCTCGGGAACGACTAATGACTATTGCTCCTGTGGCGAAAGGCGCACGATCATGCGATCTCCTTTATCCAACTCGTAGCGACCCATGACTTCCCTCGCTCGAAACGCTCACGCCGTAATCCTGTCGCAATGGTCGTCGTGAACATAGGATCGAAAAGGTGGGCGAGACATGAAGATCCTGTTGGTCGAAGACGAGACAAGGCTGGCGGAAGCGGTTGCGGCTTCGCTTAGCAAGAAGGGCATCGCGGTGGACCACACCGCTCTTCTTGGGGATGCAATCGAGCTGGCTCGACAACAAACCTACGATGCGATCCTGCTTGACAGACGCCTGCCAGACGGCGACGGCATCACATTCATTCCTTGGCTACGAAGCTCCGGCGTCGTGACCCCGGTCATCGTCCTGACTGCCAGAAACGAACCGGCGGAAAGGGTCGCGGGCTTGGACCTCGGCGCCGACGACTATCTGGGCAAGCCGTTTCTGATGGAGGAGCTTTTCGCTCGACTGCGCGCTGTCATGCGACGCCCGTCGGCCTTGGCGGAGCCGTCCATAATCGCAGGACGGATGACCGTGGATCCGATCCGGATGGACGTCATGGTCGGTGAACTGCAGCTCGACCTGCCTCGTCGAGAGCTGATGGTGCTCGTTACCCTTGCGAAGCGAAAAGGTAAAACTGTCCTCAGATCGGCGCTGGAAACCGAAATCTACAATTACGAGGAGACGATCCAATCCAACGCGCTGGACGCTCATGTGTCGCGACTGAGAAAACGCCTAACTGACGTGGACGCCGGCGTGTCCATCCACAACATCCGCGGGGTCGGATATCTGCTGAAGGAACATTGATGCGATTTCCGAATACGTCGCTGTGGTGGAGACTTAACTGGCAGCTCAGCCTGCTATTCGTCGGCACTACGGCATCGGTGATCGTCGGGCTGTGCATCTACGGGGCGATGATCCTTTCTCCGAACGTCAGCATGGAGCGCCGGCTCCTGAGCGCCCTGGAAGGATCCCTGAGCTACGAACCTGGACGAGGGCTTCGCATCGAAGACAGCGAACGGCTCCGAGCGTTGAAGAATGATACCCCAAATCTCTTTTTTTACGCCGCAGCCCCGGACGGAACGGCAGTGGCATATGGAAATATTCCACCTGCCTACACACAGCTCGCCAAGTTCGTGCCGCTTATCAAGGACGCCGACATTCGTGGCACGGGAGCAACCGCCCCTGTACCGGCTTCAGTCGACGACATCGAGATCAATACGACCGAGATCCGGGTGCTTTATGGCGGCCGCAACGGAAACGAGTCGATATTCCTCACGATGCTTGGCGGCACATACAAGATCTACGTGCCCCTGCTTGCAGTTACCCTGCCCGCCCTCTTCCTCGCCGTGCCGCGACTGGTCAAGCGTTCGCTCTCAGGATTGAGCGAGGTCGTTCGGAAAGCGCCGGAGATCGACCCGCGCCAGCCAGGATCTCGGCTGCCAGTGGATCGAGTTCCGAGCGAAGTCGTTCCGCTTATCCACGCATTCAATTCTGTTCTGGAGCGGCTCGAGCAGCAGTTCGCAGCCAGAGAACGTTTTCTCATCGATGCCGCACACGAGCTCCGCACGCCGATCGCGGTCATGCAGACGCGTATCGATACGACACTGGAAGGAAGCACGCGCGACACCATGATGGATGACATCGGCCGTCTAAGGGAGACGGCGGAACAATTGCTCGACTTCGAACGGAGTGAGCAGTCTCTCGAGCCACATGAAAATGTCGATCTGGTGGAAGTCGCCAGAAACGTCGTCGCCGACCAAGCCCCGCTCGCCATAAGAAATGGATATGAAATCTCGTTCGACAGTGACGTGGACGAGCTTTATCGGCTGGCAAGCCGGTCGGCGATGTCACGCGCCATAGGCAACCTTGTGCGCAATGCGATCGACCATGGCGGAAATAGCGGCACGATATCGGTGCACGTGTTCCAAAACGGAGGAATCTCGGTCTCGGACGAAGGCCCGG
Source organism: Rhizobium sp. 05L429 (assembly GCF_056397645.1). Taxonomy (NCBI): domain Bacteria; kingdom Pseudomonadati; phylum Pseudomonadota; class Alphaproteobacteria; order Hyphomicrobiales; family Rhizobiaceae; genus Rhizobium; species Rhizobium sp. 05L429. The sequence continues at coordinate 119,796 of NZ_JBFTNV010000019.1, forward strand.
GAATTCCATCAGCGCATCGTGACCTCGTGTTCGAACCGTTCTACAGGGTCACGCCGCGCAGCACAGGTGCCGGTCTCGGATTGAGTATCGTGAAGCAGATCGTGACCCGTCACCACGGGAGCGTAGCTCTCGAAGGTAGTCTGACGGGAACCACGGTGACCATCAGCCTGTGACAGATACATTTTCCGTCCGATTCTGCCCTTTTTCGCATGGTGTCGCAAAGGTAGGATCGCAGGCGTCCAGCCAACAAGGTCAAGACAGGGCCTTGGCTACAGTGAAGTCATCAACCCACCAGCACGCGTATGAAAGACCGGTTCGAGGCGATCAACTTGGCTGCCACCCGTTCCAACGCGCGGTCAATGAAGGGGCAGTGAAAATGAAATGGCCGAACCATAAAGGTCCGGCCATTTTCCTATTAGAATAAAGATAAGAGCAGAGGTGCTCGATCTAGCTTTGGCCTTGCCTAGAAGCGGCGCGGTGCTTCCGGCTTGTTGCCGACGATGCTGTCGATGCGCTCCAGCACGTCTGATGTCACCTTATCCTTATGCGACAGAGCCGCGAGATTGTCCTGCAACTGGCTTGCACGCGATGCGCCAAGGATGACGGTCGAGACGTGCTTGTTGGCGAGGCACCAGAGAAGGGCGAGATGGGTGATCGACAGGCCGATCTCGTCTGAGAGCTTTGCCAGCTCGCGAACCTGTGCAAGCTGGGCGCGGCCGGCATCGGTCGACCACTTTTCCTTCAGCCATTCGTAGCCTGGCAGGTTCATGCGGCTGTCGGCCGGTACGCCATCATTGTATTTGCCGGTCAGAACGCCGGAGGCGAGCGGTGACCAGATGGTGGTGCCGAGGCCGATCAGGTCGTAGAGCGGAAGGTAGTCGGCTTCGACCTTCTGGCGTTCGAAGATGTTGTATTGCGGCTGCTCCATGGTCGGCGGCGTGATGCGCAGATCCCGGGCGACGGCGTAGGCTTCCGTCAATTGCTGCGCGGACCATTCCGACGTGCCCCAGTAGAGCACCTTGCCCTGGGCGACGAGATCGTGCATCGCGCGGACCGTTTCCTCGATCGGCGTGTCGATATCCGGGCGGTGGCAGAAGTACAGGTCGAGATAGTCCACCTGCAGCCTTTTCAGCGCTGCGTGGCAGGCGTCCGTCACATGCTTGCGCGACAGGCCGCGCTGCGTTGGCTTCTGGCCTCCCCAGAAGACCTTGCTGGAGACGACATAGCTGTCGCGGCTCCAGGCAAGCGACTTCAGCGCCTCGCCCATGACGATTTCGGACTTGCCGCTTTCGTATCCCTCGGCATTGTCGAAGAAGTTTATCCCATTGTCGTAGGCGAGCTTCATGAGATCGATGGCATCGCCGCCATTGACCTGCTTGCCGAACGTGACCCACGATCCGAAGGAGAACTCGCTCACTTTCAGACCCGATTTTCCCAAACGACGATATTCCATCATGCAGCTCCCATTGGTTATGAAAATGGGCCGCCTCGGGACCGAGGTCGGCGTGGTGTGAATCAAGCAATTATCGATTTTTTGTACTCTATGTCATCGGCAACGATATGCGAAGCTCCGCCATCACAGGAAACTGCGTCCTTTCGCATCACCTCTGTTCATCTGACAATATTGGATCGCTTTCAATGACTTCAACGGCGAAAGCCGTCGCTACCCGGTCCGCTGTGCTAGCGATCCAGCATTCAGTCAACTTCGGAACCTCGTCTGGCGGACCGGCAGTTTGTCAATAACTGCAAGGTCTATCGTTGCCAAATCCGCCCAGGCACGCCGGTCGGAGCCCAAAGTCAGCGCTTCGCCCATACCCGACCGAGCCGGTCTGGATCGAACTATCCGAGCTCGTCGTGCAGGACGATGCCATGACTATGACGACGACAGCTGCCCCGGCTGCCAACAGTTTTCGAAATTGGGACATTTTATTTACCCCCATACCGATAACGACGACATCGGAACCCCATTACAGGCTCGTGTCATCGCTAGGGAAATAGGCTGGTCCGAAGCTCCGGAAACCGCGCGAGCAATCAAGATTTCGTCATTCATGCAGCCTGCAGAAATTCGCAGCCGGGTGTTAAACCCACCGGCTGCCAGAACTGAGACTAAGCCTCATTCGCCCCTATTGCCTTAAGCCACACGGTCACTGCCACTGCACCACCGTCCGGATGACCGATAGCCCGGTCGCCGAGGTAGCTTGCACGGCCCAGCCTTGGCCACATCGCCTTCGTCGCTTCCGCGCCGGCAATTCCGGCGGCAATCGCCTCCTGCCAGGCTTCTTGGGTTGCCTGTCCCTTTCCAAGGTTCGCGATGAAGGCATCCGCTGCCGGGCGCAAGGCGTCGATCATGGTCCTGTCGCCGGGCTTTGCTCCGCCGAGGTCGGAGACGGCCTGAACGGCGGCGGAGAAGGCTTCGGCCATCTCGACTGATGTCGGGGCCTCAATGCCTGCGAGCTGGCGTGACGCGCGCATCAGGGCTGTGGCGTAGAATGGTCCGGAGCTGCCGGCAATTGCGCGTCTGACGGCATCGCCCATCGCCATCAGGCCGCCTGCGACATCCGCAAAGGCAGTGTCGGGAAGTGCTAGAACGGCTTCGGCACCGCGCGTCATGCTGGCGCCGAGATCGCCATCGCCGGTGATGCTGTCGAGTTCGGTCAGATGCGCTTCTGCGGCGATCAGGGCGTTCGCGATGTTGTGCGCCGCCTTCTGGAGCTGCCTGCCGGAGGCAGTGATCGCGCGGGTTTCGGCTGGGTTTTCAGCCGCCCGTGATGAAGGGAGCTCCCGGTTGCGATTGACCACTCCACCCCTTGGCCAGGCATCTGCCTTTGTCGGCGCATCGATCAGTTCGAGGAACCTGATATCGACATGCAGGATGGAGAGCGAGAAGCCCGGCATGTCCAGGGCGGACAGGAGCGTGCCTGCCCAGGCTCGTTCGACCGCCACACCTTTGCTCTCAAGCGCTGCGAGTGCAGAGCGGGCTACGATCGACAGTTCCATCGGCGGGGTCGCGCCGAGACCATTGATGAGCAGGGCGACGCGATCGCCCTTCTTGAGCTTTCCGTCTGCCTCGATCGTTTCCAGCACGATCGACACAAGCTGGTCGACCGGCGCGATCGGCATCCGCCGAACACCCTGCTCGCCATGAATGCCGAGGCCGACTTCGATCTCCTGTTCACCCAGGGAGAAACCCGGCTTGCCGACGGCCGGCAGGGTGCAAGATCCAAGCGAGATGCCCATGGAGGAGAGTTGCTCGGAAGCCGAGCGGGCGATGCGGGCCACGTCCTCCAGCGGCAGGCCCTGCTCGGCGGCGGCGCCTGCGAGCTTGTGGACCAGAACCGTGCCGGCGATGCCGCGGCGACGGTCGGCAGGAACGGTTTCCCGCAGCGCAACGTCATCGGCGACAACGACGATCTCGACGGGGATGCCTTCCGCGCGCGCTAGTTCCGCCGCGAGGCCGAAATTCAGGCGGTCGCCCGTATAATTCTTGACGATCAGCAATGCGCCGGCCTGGCCGCTTGCGGCCCTGATGCCAGCAAGAACGGCATCGGTGCTCGGC